>NZ_JBTBFV010000210.1:0-510 GCF_054786995.1 Mycobacterium sp. ZZG | reverse complement strand
TCAGGGCGTGCACGTTGACCACCCGGCCCTGCTCGCGGACCTTGAGGACCAGGGCGTCGGCGGCGACGAACGTGTACGGGCCGGCGTCCAGCGGTCGGGTGCGAAACGCCTCCACGGCGACGTCGAGCTCCTTTGCCATCACCGAGACCTGCGACTTCGACAGCGAGGTGATGCCGAGCGTTTCGACGAGCTTGTCCATCCGTCGGGTGGAGACCCCGAGCAGGTAGCAGGTCGCCACCACCGTGGTCAGCGCCCGCTCGGCGCGTTTGCGGCGCTCCAGCAGCCAGTCCGGGAAGTACGAGCCCTGCCGCAGCTTGGGGATCGCCAGATCGAGACTGCCTGCGCGGGTATCGAACTGGCGGTGCCGGTAGCCGTTGCGGGAATTGGTCCGCTCAGTGCTGCGCTCGCCGTAGCCGGCGCCGCACAGGGCGTCGGCCTCTGCACCCATCAGGGTGTGGATGAACGTGGCCAGCAGCTCACGCAGCACGTCAGGGTGCGCTGTGGTGAGTC
>NZ_JBTBFV010000209.1:0-523 GCF_054786995.1 Mycobacterium sp. ZZG | reverse complement strand
ATCTGACTGTGGGTCAATCGGATACAGCAGGATCAGGCCGCATGTTCTCGCGACCGGATCCAGGTCGCGCGCATCCATGAGCGAGGCTTCACCCATTGTCCGGGCGACCTCCTGGGGCAAAAAGTCCACGGCTCGGTGGTCTTTCGACATCAGGGTCTTGATGTCTGCACGTTTGGTGCCGTCGTCTTTCAATTGCGAGCGAGTGATCCGCGGAAAATCCAGCCCTCCTAGCCGCACAATACCTTTGGCCGCACTCGGTTTACCCGACATGATGGCGAGACTCCAGCTGTCAAGCCGACCGTGGCGGCGTTGCTTCTCCACGTACTTGGTGATCAGTTCCGCGTCGAGGTCGGGCGAGTCCTCGTGCACGTTGTAGTCGGCGAGGAAGGCCAGCACGTCATCGGCGTCGACCCCGCGGAACAGAACGGCACCAGAGTCGAGTTGCACGGGGTCTATGCCCTTGGTTCGGGCTCGCGACACCAGGCCATCGGCGGCATCTTTGTTTTCCAACAACCATTCTGGG
>NZ_JBTBFV010000208.1:0-524 GCF_054786995.1 Mycobacterium sp. ZZG | reverse complement strand
GCCCGACCCCAGCCGACCGCCGCGGTTCATCGTCGAGCCCTCCGCCTTCTGCGACGAATGGATCTCGATGACGATCGAATACACCGACCAGACCCGCGAATGGCGCGACCGGCACGACCGGAATGTGCCTGCCTCGCAGCGCCCTACGGAGCTTCGTCAGCTCGATGACAGAACCGCGGGCATCATGTCGCAGAACGCCGACCGGACCCAGCTTCTCGGCCTGCTGAGCGGCAACCTGACCGCCGCGGACTTCGCCGCGCTGTCGTCCCACTACCGACGTGCCTTCGCCTTGGCGCTCCCGAGCTACGGGCTGCCGGACAGCCACCTCGACGACGCGGCCAACCAGCTGCAAGCGCTCACCGACCACGCCTGCCGCGCCGTCCGGAGGTAGTCACCTCGGCGCGGGAATGCCGACGCCCTCGATCGCCTCGCCGGACGCCTCGTCGGTCGCGTCGTACCGGTCGGCAGCGCTTTTCAGATCGGTGCCGTAGGTGCGCGCGTTGCCGGCGATGGTCTCCATCTCA
>NZ_JBTBFV010000207.1:0-536 GCF_054786995.1 Mycobacterium sp. ZZG | reverse complement strand
TGACTACCTACGGCTGCAACCCGACAACCTTGCGTTGAAGAGGCTGCGAACTGGAAAACCGGCTCTTCCGGAACGACGGTGCGTAGAACGGGTTCTCGTGACCACTAGATGTAGGTGATCAAGGTCGCGGGGTGATGGGCGGTGTCGCTGGAGGTGTAGGCGGGTCCTGTGGTGTGAGGATGAAAGTTCTCACACACCCACCCGGACACCGACAGGACCCATGTTGCAGCGTAGCGCTATTGCCGACACCATTTGCCGCACCATCGAGCTCGGGGTGACGATCACCGATGCCGCCCTCGACGGCGAGGACCGCACCCACGTGTTCTGCGAGGTCCTGGAACCGAAGAACACATGTCCCGGATGCGGACAGCCGGGTCGGCTGCGTGACCACATCGATCGTGAGGTTGCTGATCTGCCGATCGTGGGGCATCCGACTCGGCTGCATATCGCGGTGCCGCGCTATCTGTGCGACAACCCGGACTGTCCCACCACGATCTTTCGTGCCGACATCTCGACGATCGTGGCGCCGCGGGCAC
>NZ_JBTBFV010000206.1:0-536 GCF_054786995.1 Mycobacterium sp. ZZG | reverse complement strand
ACCTTCACTGCCACTGAGGGTGGGTTGTCGCGTTCGATCACGGTGTCGGTGGTCGATGACACCGACAAAGAGAGCCTGGTCCCGGGTGCTGCGGTGGTGACGGTGATCGGGTTGCCGCCGGCCATCACGGTGGGTGGTTTGCCGATTTTCCGGTTGGGTGGTTCCCCCGTCAAGGTCGTGTCGTCGGTGAGCATTCTCGATGGGGATTCGGAGAACCTGTCGAAGGCGACGCTGACCATTGGTGGTCTGTCGTATCGCTCCGGGGATGTGCTGAGCTTCAGCGGTATTGAGGGAAATCCGATCACCGCCTCGTGGGACGAGACCACCAGAACACTGACGCTCTCGGGTGTGGCGTCGATCGAGCAGTACGAGGCGGCGATCAAGGCCGTTACCTTCACTGCCACTGAGGGTGGGTTGTCGCGTTCGATCACGGTGTCGGTGGTCGATGACACCGACAAAGAGAGCCTGGTCCCGGGTGCTGCGGTGGTGACGGTGATCGGGTTGCCGCCGGCCATCACGGTGGGTGGTTTGCCGAT
>NZ_JBTBFV010000205.1:0-537 GCF_054786995.1 Mycobacterium sp. ZZG | reverse complement strand
GGCGTCGCTGCATCAGGCTTGCGCCCATTGTGCAATATTCCCCACTGCTGCCTCCCGTAGGAGTCTGGGCCGTGTCTCAGTCCCAGTGTGGCCGATCACCCTCTCAGGTCGGCTACCCGTCGTCGCCTTGGTAGGCCATTACCCCACCAACAAGCTGATAGGCCGCGGGCCCATCCCCAACCGCAAAAGCTTTCCACCAAACACCATGCGATGTAAGGTCATATCCGGTATTAGACCCAGTTTCCCAGGCTTATCCCAAAGTCAGGGGCAGATCACCCACGTGTTACTCACCCGTTCGCCACTCGAGTACCCAGCAAGCTGGGCCTTTCCGTTCGACTTGCATGTGTTAAGCACGCCGCCAGCGTTCGTCCTGAGCCAGGATCAAACTCTCCATGAAAAAACATCGAAACAAACCCACCAACCACAAAAGCCAGCAGAAGTTTCAACACAATCAGGAAAGAAAAACCTGACCAATCCAAAAACTAGCAACACCCACCCCATCGGAGCAGATGCCACAAAATAAATCATCATCCATCC
>NZ_JBTBFV010000204.1:0-554 GCF_054786995.1 Mycobacterium sp. ZZG | reverse complement strand
CTGCACGTCGCGGCCCGTGTCACCCGCGGCGCACGCCAACTGCGACTACGTATCGATGTCACCTGGCGGTGGGCATCGCAGATCGCGGCCGCCTGGCAACGCATCCGCACCGCCTTCGGATAGAACCACCCCGGGTTTGATGCACACCTTCTTTCGAGGGAAGGTTGTTTGCATCATGCCGAGGAAGTACGACGACGAGTTCAAGGCCCGGGCGGTGCGGTTAGTTGCCGACCATGCCGAGGAGTACGACACCCGCACGGCCTGCATCACCGCGGTGGCCAAGCGGTTGGGGGTGTCCTACGAATCGCTGCGCCGGTGGGTCAACCAGGCCGAGGTCGACACCGGCCAGCGTGACGGGGTGCCCACCGACGCCGCACGGGAGTTGCGTGAGCTCAAACGCAAGAACCGTGAGCTCGAGGAAACCAATGTTATCTTCGGCCGGGTGTCTGGGGCGGTGCGTTCATCAGGGCGTTCACGTTGTGGACGTTGTCTTTGTGGCAGTAAGTCGGGCGGTGCGGAGTTGACCGTGCAGCTGGGCGACTTGATCGCGTAGT
>NZ_JBTBFV010000203.1:0-556 GCF_054786995.1 Mycobacterium sp. ZZG | reverse complement strand
GTCAGTTCATGTTCCAGGGCTCGCCGTAGGTGGTGACGCTGTCACCGGTCGACGAGATCAGGCGGGCGAACGGACGCAGCAGCACACCACCGGCAGCACCGGTCACCGTGCCGTGGGCGTTGGACACCGCCACCGAACCGGTCGGGCCGGCCACGTCCACCGAGAAGGTCGCGACCTCCTGGATACCCGGGCCATTGCCCAGATCCGCCGAGATCGACACACCCGGGAACAGCGGCGGGGTCACGATGCTGTCAGCCAGGTTGCCGTCCAGGCCCCAGCCGTCGAACGCGATGTTCGGGGTGGTGTAGCTGAAGTTGATGCCCACACCCAGCGACCACGGGAAGCCGACCTGGTAACCCAGCTCCAGCGTGCCCTCGAAGTCATCGGCACCCTCGCCGGCCACGATGTAGGTCGCCTTGCCCGAGTGGAACCACTCACGGGTCAGGCGGTTGCGGTCCAACGGAAACACGCCGTTGAGGAACGTGTCCCACTGCTGGATCGTCAACGTCCGGCCCTGGCCGTCGACCAGGCTCAGCTCGTTGTCCAGCCCTGCGTG
>NZ_JBTBFV010000202.1:0-566 GCF_054786995.1 Mycobacterium sp. ZZG | reverse complement strand
GATGGACGGGTTCTCCGGGTATCGCACCGCGACCGCTGAAACCCTGGACAAGGCGCGTGCGGTGATGGATCCGTTTCATGTGGTGCACTTGGCCGCCGACAAGCTCACGGTGTGTCGTCAACGCGTGCAACAGGATACGTGCGGACACCGCGGCCGCACCGGGGACCCGCTCTACGGCATCCGCCGCCCTCTGCTCACCCGAATCGGCTTGTTGACCGACAAGCAGAAGACCCGCATCACCAACGGCCTCGAAGCGCGTGAGGAACATCTGGCGGTCGCGGTCACCTACGCCGTCTATCAGGACCTGATCGACGCCTACGACCAGCCGCACAAGCGTGACGGGAAGATCGCGATGTACAAGCTGCTCAAACGCATCCATACCGGCGTGCCGAAAGAACTCGCCGAACTTGCCCAACTCGGCCGTTCGTTGTGGGCTCGACGCAAAGAGATCCTGGCGTACTTCGACACCGGTGCCTCCAACGGCCCGGTCGAAGCGATCAACGGCCGCCTGGAACACCTACGCGGGATCGCGCTCGGCTTCCGAAACCTCAACCACTACATCTTGC
>NZ_JBTBFV010000201.1:0-566 GCF_054786995.1 Mycobacterium sp. ZZG | reverse complement strand
TGGAAGCTATCGAAGGATCCGCTGTTCGTGGCCAAAGTCCGCGATGTCGTCGGCCTGTACCTGGACCCGCCGGAGCGGGCGCTGGTGCTCTGCGTGGATGAGAAGACGCAGATCCAGGCCCTTAATCGCACCCAGCCCGTGTTTCCGATGCTGCCCGGAACCCCGGCGCGAGCCAGCCACGACTACGTCCGCCACGGCACCTCCAGCTTGTACGCCGCCCTCGACCTGACCACCGGCAAGGTCATCGGCGCGCTGCACTCCCGGCACCGGGCCACCGAGTTCCTGGCCTTCCTCAAGAAGATCGATGCCGAAGTTCCCGACGATCTCGATGTGCATCTGGTCCTCGACAATGCCTCCACACACAAGACGCCTGCGGTGAAGCGTTGGCTGGCAAGCCATCCCAGATTCGTCCTGCACTTCACCCCGACCAGCTCCTCGTGGCTCAATCTCGTCGAGCGCTGGTTTGCCGAGCTGACCACCAAGAAACTGCGCCGCTCCACTCACACCTCGGTGCGGCAACTCAACGCCGATATCCGTGCCTGGATCGACACCTGGAACGACAACCC
>NZ_JBTBFV010000200.1:0-567 GCF_054786995.1 Mycobacterium sp. ZZG | reverse complement strand
TTCTGAGTTAGGAAGGATGAGCGTTATGCCGAAGAAGATCGATCCAGAGGTCCGTGAGCGGGCGTTGCGGTTGTTGCAGACCCATGGTGGTGAGTATGCGTCGCTGACAGCGGCGGCCGAGGCTGTGGCCAAGCAGGTCGGCGTTGGGAAGGAATCGGTCCGCCGGTGGGCGGTGCAGAATCAAGTCGATACCGGGCAACGCCCGGGCGTGACCTCGGAGGAATCGGCCGAGATCAAGAAGCTCAAGGCCGAGAACCGGCAACTGCGTGAGGACGTGGCGGTGTTGAAAGCGGCGACGACTTTCTTCGCGGGGGAACTCGACCCCCGCAATCGATGATCATCGCGTTCATCGACACGATGCGAGCTGAAGGTGTAGCGGTCGAGTCGATCTGCCGAGTCCTGCGGGAGCAGGGTTGCCAGATCGCCGCACGCACCTATCGGGCCTGGCGTTCGCGTCGGCCCGCCGCACGCACCATCAGCGACGCCCAGACTGTCGATGCGGTGCGTGAGGTCGCGTGGCGGGTCGATCACCAGGGACGGCGGCGGCTCACCCCGGAAGGGCTCTAC
>NZ_JBTBFV010000199.1:0-570 GCF_054786995.1 Mycobacterium sp. ZZG | reverse complement strand
GGCACTACACGACCCGCGATCTGCTCACCGGCCTGCTCATGGTCTCGGGTAACGACTGTGCGAATGCGCTGTCCCGGTCGCTCGGTGGCACCGAGGCCACGCTGGCGAAGATGAACGAGTTGGCGGCCTCTCTCGGCGCGCACGACACCCGGGCGGCCAGCCCGTCCGGCCTCGACGCAGCCGGGATGTCGACGTCCCCCTACGACATGGCGCTGTTCTTCCGTGCCGCTTTGCGGGACAACACCTTCCGCGAGCTGATCGGCTTGCGCACCTTCCGTTTCCCCGGCTATCCGCCCCGCGCCGACGTCCCCGGCGACAAACCCCATCCGGCCTACGACATGTATACGTCCAATCACCTTCTGCTAGAAGACTATCCGGGCATGATCGGCGGCAAGACCGGTTACACCGACGACGCACTGAAGACCTTTGTCGGCGCGGTACATCGCGACGGGCGCACCATCATGGTCGTGCAGATGTACGGGCTGTCGGTGGCCGGCGACATGTACTGGGATCAGGCGAAATCCATGTTCGACTACGGATTCCGGTCCGCACGCACCGTCTCGGTCGGTT
>NZ_JBTBFV010000198.1:0-590 GCF_054786995.1 Mycobacterium sp. ZZG | reverse complement strand
GTGGTGAGTTCCTGCACCGCTGGCAGGTACTGGGTGGAAAGCCGGTGCACCTCTTCACCAAATCCCGAGAAGAGCGCATCCTGCGTGGCCGACTTCAGACCGTCGAACTCCGGCAACAGGTTGCGAATCGACAGGGCGGCCTGCTGAGCCGCGGGTGACAGAGACTGCAGCGCCTCGGCGAACGCCTCGGGGTCACGGACATTCTCGATCGCCTCGCCGAAACCGCCTGTTGCCAAAGCCAGCGTGCCGATTCCAGCACCGGCGGCAGCGACGACGGCCGGCAGCAGCGCGATCGACTGCGTCGCGGTCACGGCGACCTGGGCGAAGTCGATGAGCCCCTGAACGGCTACCGGCGCGGCGAGTAGCCCGATGCCGGAGGCGACGAACCGAGTTGACGCACCAAGGGTGTTGGCCTGCTGAATGACCGAGTCGAACCCGGCGCCGAGTCTGCGCGTGTTCTCTCCGGCGTTGTTGAGCTCCTGCGAGAGCTGGCGGACCGCCGAGGCTTCCCGGCGGTGTGCCGCCGACAGCCGCTCAGCCTGCTGGATCAACTTGACGCGGTCAGTCTCACCGCTGCGGATCAGCGCGTC
>NZ_JBTBFV010000197.1:0-593 GCF_054786995.1 Mycobacterium sp. ZZG | reverse complement strand
GACATCGGCGGCCTGCCCGGCAAGCTGGCCGACTGCCGGTCCACCGATCCGAGCAAGTCGGAACTGTATGTGGTGGAGGGTGATTCGGCCGGCGGCTCGGCCAAGAGCGGCCGTGACTCGATGTTTCAGGCGATCCTGCCGCTGCGCGGCAAGATCATCAACGTCGAGAAAGCCCGTATCGATCGTGTGCTGAAAAACACCGAGGTCCAGGCGATCATCACCGCGCTGGGCACCGGTATCCACGACGAGTTCGACCTCTCCAAGCTGCGCTATCACAAGATCGTGCTGATGGCCGACGCCGACGTCGACGGCCAGCACATCTCCACGCTGCTGCTGACGCTGTTGTTCCGGTTCATGAAACCGCTTGTGGAGAACGGCCATATCTTCCTGGCCCAGCCGCCGCTGTACAAGCTGAAGTGGCAGCGCAGCGAGCCGGAGTTCGCCTACTCCGACCGGGAACGCGACGGTCTGCTCGAAGCCGGCCGCGCCGCGGGCAAGAAGATCAACGCAGAGGACGGCATCCAGCGCTACAAGGGTCTGGGCGAGATGGACGCCAAGGAGCTGTGGGAGACCACGATGGATCCGTCGGTGCG
>NZ_JBTBFV010000196.1:0-594 GCF_054786995.1 Mycobacterium sp. ZZG | reverse complement strand
CACCAAGTCCTGGCGGGCGGTGTGGGCGTACTCGACCAAACGCGCGGTGCGCGACACCAAGACGCTCAACCTGCAGGAGAACAAGGCCCGCGCGGTCGTCGCCGGCGAGAAAGCCGCGCGGGTACCGCGGTTCATCAAGAACTGCAACGGTTCCCAAGAATTTGACGAGGCGTCGTTGCAGCGCGCCCGCCGCTTGGTCGGGCTCAAGGGCTACGTCACCAACATCGACGCCGCACTGATGCCCGCGACCGAAGTGATCGCCAGCTACCACGACCTCTGGCACGTCGAGGCGTCCTTCCGGATGTCCAAATCCGACCTCGCTGCCCGGCCCATGTTCGCCCGCACCCGCGACGCCATCGAAGCCCACCTGACCATCGTGTTCACCGCCCTGGCCGTCAGCCGCGAAGTCCAGACCCGCACCGGCCTGTCACTGCGCCGATTCCTACGCACCCTCAAACCCCTGCGATCAGCCACCATCGACCTCAACGGCGTCATCGCCACCTACCCGCCAGCCCTAAACACCGAGGTCAACGCAATCCTCAACGCACTGAACGCCGAGAATTCAAGGCACTAAGCCAAATGACCCAACTCGGG
>NZ_JBTBFV010000195.1:0-608 GCF_054786995.1 Mycobacterium sp. ZZG | reverse complement strand
CCCATGGGCATTCCCATGCCGCCGCCCATGGGCATGCCGCCGCCCATCGGGCGCCCGCCGTAACCACCACCAGCGGCGCGAATCATGTTCGCTAACGCGACGTTTCGCTGTTCGGATTTGGTGAGCAGGGCCTTGGCGCGGTCGAGCTGGCCTTCGAGATGATTGACCAGAACCTGCTTGCCCGCCGGGGTATCAGTGCTCGGGGCGATCGCATTGACCCCCGACCGGGTATCGCTCACCACGCCATTCATCCCGGCGCGGCCATCACGGGACTCGTTCGACGCCGCCACCACCTGCGGGCCCACCCCACGATCGGCACCAATCACGTTGTCCAAAGCCGCCACCCCATGGCCGCCAGACAGCTTGTAGCCCTCTCCCCCACGACCACTCCAAGTCGCCGGCACCGTATCCACCGACACCCGCAAATCAGTCCTGAGGTTCTGCAACCCACTCGTCGAGGGCAACCCCGACGCCGACGCAGCCGGGCCGTACAACTCACGCGCACCACCGAGCGCGTCTGCGGTCGCATCGACCAAGCCCTGCAAGGACATGCCCGGCAGTATCACCCACCACCCACACCACCGACCACCACCAGAACCAAAATCGCT
>NZ_JBTBFV010000194.1:0-613 GCF_054786995.1 Mycobacterium sp. ZZG | reverse complement strand
TCCCACTTCTCCTTCGCCGGTCCGGTCACCCACACCTTGTCCTGCGTCGCGAAACAGCAGGTGGAGTTGATCTCCTCCTGGGTGAACAGGCCCTCCCCGGACAACCGGGCGATCTCGGCGTGCACCTTCTCGCTCGACTCGACCTCGACGCCGAGATGGTTGATCGTGCCGCCCTGGCCGGGATTCTCCAGCAGCACCAGCTTCAGCGGCGGCTCGACCACCGCGAAGTTGGCGTATCCCGGCTTGCGTTTGGCCGGGCTGGTGTTGAACAGCTTGGAGTAGAACTCGATTGCGGTATCGAGATCATCGACATTGAGCGCCAGCTGCATACGGGACATGACCATCACCTTCACCTGTGAGACATATATCGAACTACTGACACCTGCAGGGTGCCACCTTTTCGACATATGTCAAGTACCAGGGTATGGTCAGGTCATGCCGAAGACCTTGCCGATGGTCGACATCAGTGCCCCGATCTGCTGCGCACCGGTATCCGCGGCCCCGCTCGATGACGACACCGCCCTAGAAATCGCTCTGCGACTCAAGGCCCTGGCCGATCCGGTCCGGATTAAACTCGTCTCGATCCTGCTCGCCGACACCGGGAACGGGATCT
>NZ_JBTBFV010000193.1:0-616 GCF_054786995.1 Mycobacterium sp. ZZG | reverse complement strand
GGGGGGTGGTTGCGGACTTTGTTGTCTTGCTTGTGGTTTCGACGCGCCTCTCGCCTAGCGGGGTGTTGCGAAATGAGGTCGGATTTGTTCGCGTTTCCGGCTTGTCGTGTGGCCGCTAGCCGCCGTGTTTGGGGGATAATGTATTGGTGGCCAAAGGATATCGTCCGGTAGATCGTGATCAGGACTATTTGCTGCCGCCGAGTATGCGGGAGTGGTTGGCTGATGATGATCCGGTGTGGCTGGTCATTGAGGCCGTCGCGCAGCTCGATACCAGTAAACTGCACGCCCGGCGCAAGGTCGGCGGGGTCGGGCGAGCCGGATATCACCCAGATATGTTGCTGACCTTGCTGATCTGGGGATGGGCGCAAGGGCAAAGGTCCTCCCGCAAGCTGGAACGATTGTGTCACCGCGATATCGCCTATCGAGTCATCTGTGCTGGTGACGTGCCCGATCATGCGACGATTTCGCGGTTCCGCGCCGAGTGTGCCGACGCCGTCGAAGACCTGTTCACCCAGGTGCTGGCGTTGTGTGCGCGGGTCGGGATGGGCGAGTTGGGGGTGGTGGCCCTCGACGGGGTCAAGATCGCCTCGAACCCCTCCAAGAGCGCCAACCGTAC
>NZ_JBTBFV010000192.1:0-618 GCF_054786995.1 Mycobacterium sp. ZZG | reverse complement strand
CTTGGTGTGTCCATAGCTGGCGCCTTGTTTGGCGTGACCGTAGACCGGTCGCAGCAGCGAGTCGATGTCGATGAAGGCCCGCCCATCGGAACCAGGGAGCAGATCCGCGCGCCGGCACAGCTGTCCCAAGTGCTCGCGCAGGACTGATTCCAGTTGCCGAGCGTGTCCGAACGTGAACTCCCGCAATAGTGTTCCGATCGTCGACGACGCATACACGCCGTCGAACAGGGACTTCATCCCGCCCGAGCGCACCATGTCGAGGTCGTCGATGCTGTCTGCGCCGGCACACATCCCGGCGATGACGGTGGTCAGCTTCGGCGACGGATTGGCCGACCCGGACTTGATCCGCGGTGTTGCGATATGGACCTTGTCGGCCAACAACGCCGACAGCCCAGTCTGTGTCGCCAGGGCCATCACCGGCACCAGCCCGGCACACGACACGAGATGCTCATCATCGAAGACAGCCGACGACG
Source organism: Mycobacterium sp. ZZG (assembly GCF_054786995.1). Classification (NCBI taxonomy): domain Bacteria; kingdom Bacillati; phylum Actinomycetota; class Actinomycetes; order Mycobacteriales; family Mycobacteriaceae; genus Mycobacterium; species Mycobacterium sp. ZZG. The sequence goes on along the minus strand of NZ_JBTBFV010000192.1, from coordinate 145 downwards.
CGGTGAACCTGTGGGACACTTGCACCGGAAGTGCCTTTCGAAGTTGTGCCGATAAGTGCGTAGGAACACTCATCATCACAGTTCAAAGGGCACTTTCCTCATTCCGACACCCGATGACCAGCCAATTCATCGGCGGATCGAGGCT
>NZ_JBTBFV010000191.1:0-621 GCF_054786995.1 Mycobacterium sp. ZZG | reverse complement strand
TGGGGTTCCCCAGAAAAAGTGGACGCGGTTAGCTTGCTTCCAGGGTGACACTCATGGTGCGTTCGTAGCTAATTGGTGAGCGCTGACCGATCGCCGAGTGCCTACGTTGATGATTGTAGAATCGCATCCAATTGTCAACTGCTGCAATCAATTCGACTTTCGTCGCGAAAGTGTGCCGGTAGTAGAACTCATGCTTGAACGTCGACCACAGCGATTCGGCACCGGCGTTATCCCAGCAGATCCCAGTGGCACCCATCGAACGGCGCAAACCATGCTCGGCGGCGGCCTCAGCCATGCCGTGCGAGGTGAATTGGGTCCCGCGGTCTGAATGCAGTATGACGCCGTTGGCGTTGCCGCCGCGGGTGAACACTGCCCGATCCACGGCCGTGGTCACCAACTCGGTGCGCATGTGATCATCGACCGCCCAGCCCAGTGCCCGGCGGGAATGTTCGTCGCGGATCGCACACAGAAACATGTCGCCTTCACCGCAGCTCAGGTAGGTGATGTCGGTGGACCACACCGCGTCGATACGGCCCTGGTCAAAGCGGCGACCCACCAGATCCGGCGGGAACGACGCGCACGGATCAACGACCGTGGTGGTCTTGAAGGTGCGCGGACTGA
>NZ_JBTBFV010000190.1:0-637 GCF_054786995.1 Mycobacterium sp. ZZG | reverse complement strand
GTCATAGGAACGGCGTTCGACCTTGCCCGGTTGCATCGGCAGGACCGGCACCGTCCGATCCAACGCTTGAATCTGGGACTTCTCGTCAACGCAGAGCACGATCGCGTTCTCCGGCGGATTCAAGTACAAGCCGCAAATGTCGGTGACCTTGCCCACCAACTCCGGGTCGGTGGAGAACCGAAACGACTCGGCCTTGAACGGTTTGATCCCATACGCTCGCCATGCTCGGGCGACCGAGGCGTCGGAGATTTTCAGCTTCTTCGCCAGCAGCCGAGTCGACCAGTGCGTCACCCCAAGGCTTTTCGGCGGTGGCGTGAGCGTGGCGACGATAATCGCATCCCTATCGAGCCGTCGCGGCCGCCCAGAGCGAGGACGATCAGTCAGGCCAGCCAGACCGCGCTCAAGGTAGCGCTCGCGCCACGCGATCACCGTCGTCGGCGACGCGTCTACCAACTCCGCGATCCGCCGATTCGCCACACCATCAGCAGCAAGCAGCACCATCCGCGCCCGCTTCGCCGCCGACGCCTGCACCGAGCCCGAGCGAGTCCACGACTCCAGCACCTCACGATCACCATCACCCAACATCAACGCCGCAGCAGGACGATTCGCCATACCCCATTATCGCAGCAAACCAACC
>NZ_JBTBFV010000189.1:0-651 GCF_054786995.1 Mycobacterium sp. ZZG | reverse complement strand
CTTAGCTGACAATGCTGGAAGGGGACGCAAGCGACAGCAGGGCAAGGATCGGCCTATTGCTGTCTCTTTCGCAAAATTCTGGATAAGATGCCTCGCCATACACGCTGGGCGTCTCGTTTTCGCGGGACCAACATATCCCTAAAGGAAATTCCATAGCGGAGCCGGCAGCTCGCAACATATCCGGCGAACAGCCCATATCTGCCAATAACCAAAGCGACCGCGCCGCCCATGACGCCCAACGAAGGAACAAGTATTAGCGCAAGTGCAAAGTTGATTGCCAAGCTAGCAATTATCACCGGCGTGCCGAATTTCGCATTCCCACTACCCGACAGGGTCTGGTAAATTATCTTGCTCGCGGCTGTAGGGGCCATGCAAAGGGCCATGATTTGGAGCGCAGGCGCCGCAGCAGCGTATTCTTCGCCAACCAGGGCATTAACAAAGTATGGAGCCCCAAGAACTACAAGTACTGCAATGCCCATAAACAACCAAAACATCCAACACGATATACGTGCATTCCTCGCGAGGATCGAAGCTCCTTTGTCTTGACGCGCAGCGTTCGAGAAGAGTACGACGCCTGCGACGGTTGCGGCCTCAAGAATCATCTCGTTCAAACGAATGGCGGCGAAAAACTGCCCTGCCGGCGCTGGCCCA
>NZ_JBTBFV010000188.1:0-652 GCF_054786995.1 Mycobacterium sp. ZZG | reverse complement strand
ACAGGCCTTTGCGCAGGATCTGTTTGCCCGCGATTTTGGTGTGTCCGTAGGAGGCGCCCTGTTTGGCGTGTCCGTAGACCGGACGTAGCAGTGAGTCGATGTCGATGAACGCTCGGTCGTCGGCGCCGGGAAGCAGATCGGCCCGTGTGCAGAGCCCGGCCAGGTGCTCGCGCAGCACGGACTCCAGTTGCCGGGCGTGTCCGAAGGTGAACTCCCGCAGCAGGGTTCCGATAGTCGAGGGCGCGTACACCCCATTGAACAGGGTTCTCATGCCGCCTGATCGCACGACGTCGAGGTCGTCGATGCTGTCGGCGCCGGCGCACATCCCGGCAATCACGGTGCTTAGTTTCGGTGCAGGGTTGGCCGACCCGGATTTGATCCTCGGTTCGACGATGAGCACCTTGTCGGTTAATAGCTGCGGCAAGGCCGTCTGGGCGGCCAATGCCATGACCGGGACCAATCCGGCGCAGGACACGAGATGCTCGTCGTCGAAGACGGCCGCCGAGGCAGTGAACCTATGGGACACTTTCACCGGAAGTGCCTTTCTGAAGTTGTGCCGATAAGTGCGTAAGGAACACTCATCATCGCAGCTCAGAGGGCACTTTCCTCATATCAACACTCGCCTACCAGGCAATTCATCGGTGGATTCAGG
>NZ_JBTBFV010000187.1:0-659 GCF_054786995.1 Mycobacterium sp. ZZG | reverse complement strand
TCTTCACCTGCGAGGTGCCTTCCCGCTGGAACGATTGAACCCTAGAGAAGTCCAATTATTCCTTGCAGGACAGGCACTTTCGCGTATCTACACCCCATCGAACGCAAACTTCCGCGAAAAATCCGGGCTAGGAACGATACACGCGCCCACATCGGCATATCCCGTTGTGCAGCACGTTCTTCCCAGACGCTCTGGTAGTGCATAGCGAATGGATTATCGAGACTCACACGGACACGTCCCGGCGTTGTGTCGCACCACTTAGACTGGCCTCCAGCAGGGCACGGATGTACCCCTGGCGAGTTAGGCCAAGGGATTCTGAATGGCTGCGCAAGCTATCGTTCAGTTTCGCAGGCAGACGAATGTAGATTGCTGGTCGATCCATGATTCTGCTCCAACATTGGTTACTACCAATGGGTTTAGGTGCGCGATGCGCGAGAATAGTTGCGAGAAAAGATATCTCGTCTTCTAGTTAAAGTATATCAGACAATTGCGATTAGCGATCCGGACCCCGGCGCTCCGCGAAACGCTTAAGCCTCGATCCGTGGACTTGAGTGATTGATGTGTCTGCCATGGCTGGTTGTCGTTTGGTGGGCTTGTGAGCGTGACGTAACCGCTGGTCTGCCCAGCTTTTCCCTGTGCGCTCCGGTAGGGGCCTATTC
>NZ_JBTBFV010000186.1:0-693 GCF_054786995.1 Mycobacterium sp. ZZG | reverse complement strand
ACCAACAGGAACAACCCGATACCGAGATCGGGCGATCAGCCACGCCCACTGGGACCTATACATCAGCTCAAAGCCTCACAACCAGATTCAACCCCACACCAACCGCCGATCGGTGTATCCAGGCTAAGGATGGAGGTTCATTCAGCGTCGGCGATTCTGCAACTGTGCCAACCAGTCCGCAGGCACCCGACCGCGTGGCCCCGGCGCGGTCTCGTCGACCGGTCTGCTCCGGGGAGGGGCGAGCTCGGGGCCGTCATAGTACTGATCGGTGTCGTAGTTCCAGAACCAGTCTTCGCCCGGTTCGAACGACCGGATCACCGGATGTCCGGTGGCGCGCCAGTGCGCCGACGCGTGCCGCTGCGGGGAGTCGTCGCAACAGCCGATGTGGCCGCACGCGGCGCACCTCCGCAGATGCACCCACCAACCGCCATGCGCGTCGCACTCGACGCAGCCCGTGCCGCTCGGGGGAACGGAAGGATCGACTGCGCCGTCGCGAACGTCGCTCACGAGCGAAAGCGTACGCCCAGTCCGATGATCCCGATACGAATCGTGACGGCGGTGGTCTAAGCCTCGATCCACCGATGAATCGCCTGTTCGGAGGGTGTTGATGTAAGGAAAGTGCCCTTTGAGCTGGGATGATTGGAGTTACCACACTTCGATCAGCCCACGTTCAGAAAGGCACTTCCGGTGCAA
>NZ_JBTBFV010000185.1:0-695 GCF_054786995.1 Mycobacterium sp. ZZG | reverse complement strand
TGCCACGTTCCACGCGATGATCTTCTGGGCGAACACGTCGAGGATGAACGCGACGTAGACAAATCCAACCCAGGTGCGGGCGTAGGTGAAGTCCATGACCCAGGTGCGGTTGGGTGCTTGGGCCGTGAAGTCCCGATCGAGGAGATCACCGGCGCGCTTACCGTCCTTGGCCGCGATAGTGGTCCGGATCCCCTTTGAGCGTCGGACACCCTGCAGGCCAAGCAATCTCATCGCTCGGTCCACGCTGCCCGGCGACGCGTTGGGGGTGGTGCGCTTCACGAGCGCTGTCATTTTCCGGCGGCCGTAGAGACCTTCTGGGGTCATCCGCCGCACTCCTGCGTGATCGACCGTCCAGACCAGGTCGCGAACCTGATTGGTGACCATGGCGTCGGTGATCGTCCGGTCAGCGACAGGCCGGTTGGCCCGTGCCCAGTCACGGTAGGTCCGCGCGGCGATCTGCGCGCCCTGCTCACGCAGGACTCGACAGATCGACTCGACCGCGTGGCCCTGGGCCCGCAGCTCGTCGATGAACGCGACGATCATCGGTTGCGGGGGTCGAGTTCCCCCGCGAAGAAAATCGAGGCCCGCCGCAGAATCTCGTTATCCTCCTCAAGCCGGCGCACCTTGGCCTTGAGCTCCTTGATCTCAGCGAGCTCCTCGCTCGTAGCGCCCTGACGCTGACCCCCGTCGATCTG
>NZ_JBTBFV010000184.1:0-773 GCF_054786995.1 Mycobacterium sp. ZZG | reverse complement strand
CCCTCGATCGTGAACGTGAACATTTCCTGCCCAGCAGAATTCAGGCTCTCCTGACGCATCCGTGGGTGGTTGAGCGCGCCTGAAACGTGAGCACGCCGTTCCCTGTCTAGGTTTCTGAGCTGTCTAGGACCAGGAACCAGTGAGCGGAGAACGGCGTGCAGAACGCCACCTTATGGCGAGCCCTGTTGGGGGTCGAGAAGACAGTCGTGGAGGACATCGAGTTCGACGAGGACGAGCAGACTCTGGTGGCCTGCGTTCGGCCCGCGCGACGTGCGGGAGCTCGCTGCGGACGATGTCAGCGACGGTCTCCTTGGTACGACCGTGGCGAGGGACGTCGTCGGTGGCGGGCGCTGGACCTGGGCACCATCCAGGTCCATCTCGAGGCCGACGCACCGCGGGTCAACTGCCGCGAGCACGGGCCCACGGTCCGCGCGGTGCCCTGGGCCCGGCATGGCGCCGGACACACCACCGGGTTCGATGAGCAGGTCGCCTGGCTGGCCACCCAGTGCTCCAAGAGCGCGGTCACCGAGTTGATGCGGATCGCCTGGCGCACCGTGGGGGCGATCATCACCCGGGTCTGGGCCGACGTCGAGAAGCTGCATGACCGGTTCGCCGACCTACGCCGGATCGGGATCGATGAGATCTCCTACAAGCGCGGCCACCGCTACCTGACCGTGGTCGTCGACCACGACACCGGTCGGCTGGTCTGGGCCGCCCCCGGCCGGGACAAGGCCACCCTCGAGGGCTTCTTCGACGCCCTCGGTGAGGAGCGG
>NZ_JBTBFV010000183.1:0-799 GCF_054786995.1 Mycobacterium sp. ZZG | reverse complement strand
GTGGGGTAGCCGTAGCGAAAGCGAGTCTGAATAGGGCGTTGAGTCGCTGGGTCTAGACCCGAAGCGGAGTGATCTACCCATGGCCAGGGTGAAGCGTCGGTAAGACGTCGTGGAGGCCCGAACCCACTTCAGTTGAAAATGGAGGGGATGAGTTGTGGGTAGGGGTGAAAGGCCAATCAAACTCCGTGATAGCTGGTTCTCCCCGAAATGCATTTAGGTGCAGCGTTGCGTGTTTCTTGCCGGAGGTAGAGCTACTGGATGGCCGATGGGCCCTACTAGGTTACTGACGTCAGCCAAACTCCGAATGCCGGTAAGTGAGAGCGTGGCAGTGAGACTGCGGGCGATAAGGTTCGTAGTCGAGAGGGAAACAGCCCAGATCGCCGGCTAAGGCCCCTAAGCGTGTACTAAGTGGAAAAGGATGTGGGGTCGCGAAGACAACCAGGAGGTTGGCTTAGAAGCAGCCACCCTTGAAAGAGTGCGTAATAGCTCACTGGTCAAGTGATCCTGCGCCGACAATGTAGCGGGGCTCAAGTACACCGCCGAAGCCGCGGCACTCACATAAGCCCGCCCATGATCTACGGGTTGTGGGCTAGGTGTGTGGGTGGGTAGGGGAGCGTCCTGCATCCGTGGAAGCGCCCGTGTGAACGAGGTGTGGAGGGTGTGGGAGTGAGAATGCAGGCATGAGTAGCGAAAGCAGAGTGAGAAACTCTGCCGCCGAATGACCAAGGGTTCCTGGGCCAGGCTAATCCGCCCAGGGTGAGTCGGGACCTAAGGCGAGGCCGACAGGCGTAGTCGATGG
>NZ_JBTBFV010000182.1:0-807 GCF_054786995.1 Mycobacterium sp. ZZG | reverse complement strand
AGCGAGACGTTCAAGTTCTCCAACGACCCCGACCTCGACGCCAAGGTGGTCGATGTTGTTGGCCTGTATATGAATCCGCCGGAGAATGCGATCGTGCTCAGCATCGATGAGAAAAGCCAGATCCAGGCTCTCGACCGCACTCAACCGACGTTGCCGATGGCGCCGGGGCACTGCGAGCAACGCACGCATGATTACATTCGTCACGGCACCACGACCTTGTTCGCCGCACTAAACATCGCCACCGGCGAGGTCACCACCCAATGCAAACCGCGTCACCGCCATCAAGAGTTCCTCGCGTTCCTCAAACACGTCGCGAAAACCTATCCCGACCACCACCTGCACCTGGTCATGGACAACTACGGCACCCACAAGAAAGCCGAGGTAAAGGACTGGCTCGCCCAGAACCCCCGGATCACAGTGCATTTCACACCGACTTCCGGATCCTGGATGAACATGATCGAGGCCTGGTTCGCCATCATCGAACGCCAAGCGATCCACCGCGGCACCTTCACCAGCGTTCCCGACCTCGTCGCCGCCATCCGCCGATTCGTCACCAGCTGGAACACCCGCTGCGAACCATTTGTGTGGACCAAACCCGCGAATGAAATACTCGACAAAATCAAACGTAAACGAATTTCAAACACGGGCCACTAGTGTCGACAGGGTGTCACGAGCGTCGTCATTCCGGTGGATCTGCCTGGCCTACGTGATCGCCGTCGGCGTAGGTCTCGCCTGGTTGATGTGGGGACCGGCGACCGACCATCTCTGGCTCGACACGCTCATCGCCGACGTGCTGGCCACCGTCGT
>NZ_JBTBFV010000181.1:0-815 GCF_054786995.1 Mycobacterium sp. ZZG | reverse complement strand
GGGCAGGGATACATGTCCTGCTCGACGATCGCGAACACGTCGATGCCGAGTTTCTCGACCTCGGCGAGAAGCGGTGGCATGTCCGGGATCCCCAGCGGCGGTTCGGTCATCGCGCCGAGCTTGACCGCCTCGCCGAACGGCAGGTCCTCGGCTTCAACCTTGGCGCGGACCTGCGGATCGACCTGCTTGAAGTGCAGATATCCGATGCGTTCGGGGGCGCGGCGGATGATCGCGATGTTGTCGCCGCCGCAGTAGGAGATGTGGCCGGTGTCCAGGCACAAGTTCACATACCGGCTGTCGGTGCCATCGAGGAAGCGGTACACGTTGTCCTCGGTGTCGACGTGGGAGTCGGCGTGCGGATGATACTGCGCACGCACCCCGTAGGTTTCGAACATCGCCTTGCCGAGGTCGTTCATGCCGCCGGTCTTCTTGGCCCACTGCTCGGCGGTGAGGTGGCGGTCTTCGAGAACCTCGCCGGTGGCCGGGTCGCGCCACATCTCCGGGATCACGACCACGTGCTTGCCGCCGACCGCGGCGGTCAGCGTGGCGACGTCCTCGATCTGCTTCCAGACCGCATCCCATGAGTCATCCTGGTGCAGGTGCTCGAACACCGTCCCGGCCGAGAGCTTGAGCCCCCGGGCGGCCAGCTCGTCGGCCAGCGTGGCCGGGTCGGTGGGCAGGTACCCGTAGGGGCCCAGCTCGATCCACTCATAGCCCGACTCGGCGACCTCGTCGAGGAAACGGGTGTAGGGCGTCTGCTGCGGATCGTCGGGAAACCACACCCCCCACGAATCCGGCGCGGAGCCAACACGAAT
>NZ_JBTBFV010000180.1:0-820 GCF_054786995.1 Mycobacterium sp. ZZG | reverse complement strand
CAGATCAAAGACCTGATCACCGCAACTCTCGAGACCACTCCGAAGAATGCGACACACTGGTCGACTCGGTCGATGGCTGAGCATCTCGACATGTCGCAGTCAACTGTTTCGCGTGTATGGAGAGCGTTCGGATTGGCTCCACACAAACAGGATTCGTGGAAGCTGTCGAAAGATCCCATGTTCACCGAGAAGGTCCGCGACGTCGTCGGGCTCTACATGAACCCACCCGAACGTGCCCTGGTGCTCTGCGTTGACGAGAAGACCCAGATCCAAGCGCTCGATCGCACCCAGCCGATCTTTCCCATGCTCCCGGGCACCCCGCAACGGGCCAGCCACGACTACGTGCGCAACGGCACCTCCAGCCTGTACGCGGCGTTGGACATCGCGTCGGGCAAAGTCATCGGTTCGCTTCACTCACGGCATCGCGCAACGGAATTCATCGGATTCCTCCGCAAGATCGACGCCGAGGTGCCCGACGAGCTCGACGTCCACCTGGTCATGGACAACGCCTCTACCCACAAGACGCCCGCGGTCAAACGATGGCTGACCTCGCACCCACGATTCGTTGTCCACTTCACCCCGACGAGCTCATCCTGGATGAACCTCGTCGAACGCTGGCTCGCCGAACTGACCACCAAGAAGCTCCAACGCTCCACCCACCGCACCGTGAGAGCGCTCAACGCCGACATCAGAGCATGGATCGAGACCTGGAACGACAACCCCCGCCCCTACGTGTGGGTCAAGACCGCTGACCAGATCCTCGACTCCATCGCCCACTACTGCACACGAATTAATGACTCAGAACACTAGACACCAAGCC
>NZ_JBTBFV010000179.1:0-871 GCF_054786995.1 Mycobacterium sp. ZZG | reverse complement strand
CCTCAACCACCGGTGGCGGACTCCACCCCTCACGGGCAGATTCGTGTCCGCCACTGGGCAGTTCTTACTGGCCACCTACGGGCACTTCTCATGTCCGCCTACGGGCAGTTCCAACTGTCCATTGACAGAGATGTGGATAACTGTCACCCAGCCGCACTCGCTCGTACAGCCGGACGACATCCTCGCCGCGTCCGAACACACCATCGGCATCCTTGAATCGATGGTCGACCGTGTCGATGTCACCGGCGACATCAGCATCGAGGATATGCACCCTTTGGTCTGGGGCGCGGCTCGAGGCCAATGGCGCATCGAGTTGTACCGCGAAGCGGTGTCATCCGCCGTGGGCGCTGTCATCGACCACGTCCGCCAGCTCACCGGAAGGACTGACCTCGACGACAAGGACGTTTTCACGCAGGCCTTCTCGCAGAGTCCACCCAAGGCTGGTGCTCCGCGATTGCGCTGGCTCGGAGGTAATCAAGACCAGACCGTCATATCGATGAACCGCGGCTTGTTGAGTTTCTCGACGGGCGTCCATGCTGCGATCCGAAACCCAACCACCCACGACCGGACGCAGCTATCGGCGCAGGAGGCCGCCGAGAGGCTCGCCGCTTTAAGCCTTCTGGCGACTTGGGTGGAGAAGTGCAGGCTCGACAGCGTCGACGCCACGCAGTGAACAATCACTCGCGAGAACTCAAGCGCTGGAACCGCCGCCGCGAAATCCATTTGAGGCACAGCGATACGGTCTGATCCACCCCGGCGTGTCTGGAGAGTTCTTCCGTTGGGAAGGATGGGCACGTGGGATCGAAGTCATCGAGGCGGTATCCAGACGAGCTGAAGGTGCGGGCGGTGCAGATGGTGGCCGATCTGCGCA
>NZ_JBTBFV010000178.1:0-873 GCF_054786995.1 Mycobacterium sp. ZZG | reverse complement strand
CTTCCCGAACCAGCGCGCCAACGCCGGCTCATGATCGGACCTTCGGATATTCAGATCATCCTCGGGAAGGTGCGCCCACTTTCACGCCCCCACACCGAGGCTCATCCACAGGTTCTGATCATTGCTCACGTAGGGGCGATGGGGGTCGGTGCGTGGGTCTTTGGTGCTCGGTGGTTCGCACGGGCAGACCCGTTCGAGGTCTACAGCATGGCGGTCTCGCGGCTATCACCCTTTCGGCGTTCGCCGGCATCGGGACGAGTGGAAGTCGTCAATCCCCTCGATCATCTGCCGACGTTGCCAGTGCGTCCCGGAATTGTCGCAGTTCTGGCGGTGCTGCTGGGCTCTACCGCGTTCGACAGTTTCTCCCAAGCTCCGGCATTCCGAAACTTCGTCGATCGCAACGCTATGGTGGTTCCGCTCTTCGGCGAGGCCGGCGGTGCGACAGTGCTGCGGACAACGGCATTGATTCTCTTCGTCGCCGTTGTTGGTGTGACCTTCTGGGGTGCTGCACGATCAACCGGCGGCATCAGTCCCGAGAAGCGCCAAGAACTTCCGGGCCAGTTGGCGCATTCCTTGGTTCCCATCGTTGTCGGTTACATCTTCGCCCACTACTTGTCTTACCTCGTCGAACGCGGACAGGAAACTGTCGTGCGCTTGGCTGACCCATTTGGCCTGGGGTGGCAACTGTTCGGATTGGCACCGAATGATGTCAGTTACATCCTGTCTCAACACCCGTCAGTCGGGTGGAGCAATGATCAGAACCTGTGGATGAGCCTCGGTGTGGGGGCGTGAAAGTGGGCGCACCTTCCCGAGGATGATCTGAATATCCGAAGGTCCGATCATGAGCCGGCGTTGGCGCGCTGGTTCGGGAAG
>NZ_JBTBFV010000177.1:0-900 GCF_054786995.1 Mycobacterium sp. ZZG | reverse complement strand
CCCCACCATCCTCGGCGTCACGCGTGGTGAGGTAGACCGTGTCGGCGCCGGCCTCGAACGCCGACGAACCCCGCAGGGTCCGGCCATCCTTGCCGGTGTGATGCACACCCAAGACGACGCCTCGACCGTCGAGGGTGCTCTCGCGAATGCCGGTCAGCGCGTCGACGACCTGACCGCAATCTTTCGCTGAGTTCTCGTCGGCGCCGACCATGCAGCGCGCCAGGGTGTCGAGCACCACGAGGCCATATCGCCTCTCCTGGATGAGAGCAGTGAGCGCGCTGAGCTCGGCGAGGCGAGTGAGATTGATTGGCCGCGGCAGGATGTCGAGCTCGCCGTCGGTCACCAGTTCGTCCCAGCCGCGCTCCCAGGCGTCGACGCGGCCCTTGAGCCCGAACGCGCCTTCAGCTGCGACGTACAGCACGCGGCGCTTCTCGCACGCACGGTTCTGCCACGGCCGGCCAGTTGCGACGCTGGCCGCCCAGTCGAGCGCGATGAAGGACTTGCCCGATCCCCACCGACCGTAGAGAAGCGCGAGCGTTCCCTGGTCGAGCACGCCGTCGATCAGCGGTTCGGGATCGGGTAAGCCTCGGAGCGCCGACCGAGTGAGCAGCAGGTCGGCCAGCGCCGTGCGCGCTCGCTGCGTTCTCTCAACATCTGGCTCCGGTGGCGGCTCCGACGGCCCCGGGTCGCCACAGAACGACTCGGAGTACGCCGCCAGAATCCCCGCCGTGCTTTTCACGCAACCATTCCTCCGCATGCCTCGTGCAGCTGCTCGGCGAGCACCCGATCGGGGCCGCCGCGGCGGTACAGCGCACGGCGAACCTCGATGGGCAGCAGAGGAATCAGGCCGTCGAACAGCAGCCGCAGAGCCGCGTCGCGCCACCCGTCCAGCGCCTGGTC
>NZ_JBTBFV010000176.1:0-940 GCF_054786995.1 Mycobacterium sp. ZZG | reverse complement strand
CAGCCACCATCGACCTCAACGGCGTCATCGCCACCTACCCGCCAGCCCTAAACACCGAGGTCAACGCAATCCTCAACGCACTGAACGCCGAGAATTCAAGGCACTAAGCCAAATGACCCAACTCGGGTCGGAGCGCCGGGCCTCACGAGAAAGAAGTACAAGTTTCATGACGTCGACCTCACCGAGAAGGTCGAGTTCGCCCGCCAGGCGTTGGCGATAGATGAGCGGCGCCTGACTTTCAGCCCCTGTCTGTGGAAACCGAACCGCATAACGGACATTAAGCAAGTGTGGTTCGAAGGGGTCCACTCCGACATCGGTGGCGGCTACCCGGCGACTGCCCCGGCCGATCTCACACTGCGCTGGATGGTGCACGAAGCCTCAGAACGTGGCCTTGAGTTCGATTATGAGCTGTTTCATCCGCTGCAGACTGCACCGCTGTCGCCGAACAATTCCATGAGCCCGGCGTATCAGCTGATCAACATCGTCAAACAGTGCTGGCGCACCGTGCAGCCAAAGAACCGCTCTGAAGTGAGATTCCGTGGCAGCCGCCGGCTTCTCGCAGTCGAGGGTGACGATGACACCACGGAGACGCTTCGGATTGCGGAACCGGCCTACGAACGTTGGTACGACGACACCGAGAGTCGGCACAGGCGTGCCCCCAACATCGGATGGTGGTCTGATTCTGCCCATGACTTGACCGGCCGCGTGGAGGTGATCCCGCCGCTTGGCTACCGTGCGAGCGGTCCCGTCGCGAACAGCCAGTCACGTCGCGCTGCCCTCGAGGGTCGGTTATGACCGTCCTGGACGTCCCCGTGAGGTGAGCCCCCTGTAGTGGTCCAGTCGTTGTGGGACTCTGTTGCCCGAGTGCTCGGGCAGGAAGAATCAATGACGACATGGCAACGAACAAGCGCCGGCGGCACACTCCGGATCAGATCATCCG
>NZ_JBTBFV010000175.1:0-957 GCF_054786995.1 Mycobacterium sp. ZZG | reverse complement strand
CAAAGGCAAACTGCTCGAACGGCCCACCGACATCACCCCGCCGGCACCACCGTCAGACGGCGATCAACACACCGGAACGGAGGTCGCCTGAAACACCCCGATCCACAGGTATTGACAATTCCTCGGCCGTGGGCCGAAAAAGTAGGTCGAAGACAGAGCGGCGGGCGGGGCTTCGGGAGCCGACCGCAAAGGAGACGCGTCGCGCGGTGGCAAAGGCGGATCGCCGTGGACGCCAAGTGCAGCCGACCGTAGCGGACTTCGAACGCGTGAGTGCTCTGGGCGAATCGCGACTGATTGAGGCATTGATCGCTCGGCACAACGTGCGGATGTTAAACATCAAAGAGATACCTGACTGGTACGCCGTTGAAGCCCTCAAGCCGTTACTGCCGATTGGGATCCTCGATAGGGCGCATGTTGAGCTTGGCGTACCACTTCAGCGCTTTCCCGCATCCTTCCACGGAGACGGCCCCGCTCACCTCGCCTGGGGGTTGGAAAGTGCAGTCTCGGCCTGTCGCCTCATGCTCGCGGGGCAGCTCGTTGGCGCCGCCGTGGTCGCGAGACAGCAGTTAGAGCGCTGGACGTTGCTGCTCGGCGACGCGGTGGGCAACACGCGGCAACGCGGCGAAACTGTGCAGGAATTCATTGCTCGCTGCTGGTCGGCTTATTCAATCAGAGTTCTGGGCGAGAAGATCACGGATGCACCGGATTTGCCTGATACCACGCAGTTCGATGATCTCAACGTCACGACTCTCGAGCCTGACTTGGACCACGAGCACATCGCACTTTCGGATCGAACGGAGGTATGTCCCCCAACGGTGTACGGCTATCTAAGCCTCGATCCACCGATGAATCGCCTGTTCGGAGGGTGTTGATGTAAGGAAAGTGCCCTTTGAGCTGGGATGATTGGAGTTACCACACTTCGATCAGCCCACGTTCAGAAAGGCACTTCCGGTGCAA
>NZ_JBTBFV010000174.1:0-961 GCF_054786995.1 Mycobacterium sp. ZZG | reverse complement strand
CTGGCTCAGGTGCCGTTGTCGCGGCGGGGCCGGTTGTGGAGCTACACCGAGAACCGGTATGCCCCGCCGCCGCCGTATCCGTCCCCGGATCCGTTCGAGCCCTTCGCCGTCGCGGCGGTCGAACTGGCCGCCGAAGGGCTGATCGTGTTGGGCAAGGTCATCGAGGGCACCCTGGCCGCCGACCTGACAGTGGGCATGGAGATGGAACTGACCACGATGGCTTTGTATGTCGACGACGACGGGGTGCAACGCATCGTGCACGCCTGGAAAATCGCCGAGACAACCACGGAAGGTCAGGCCCGATGAGCCCGGAACCGGTCTACATCCTGGGTGCGGGAATGCACCCCTGGGGCAAATGGGGACGCGACTTCACCGAATACGGGGTCGTGGCCGCGCGCGCCGCCCTGGCCGAAGCCGGCTTGGACTGGCGCCAGATCCAACTCGTCGCCGGCGCCGACACCATCCGCAACGGCTACCCCGGCTTCGTCGCCGGGGCCACCTTCGCCCAGAAACTGGGCTGGAACGGCATCCCGATCACCTCCAGCTACGCCGCCTGCGCCTCGGGCTCGCAAGCCCTGCAGTCCGCGCGCGCCCACATTCTGGCCGGACTGTGCGAGGTCGCCCTGGTCATCGGCGCCGACACCACCCCCAAAGGGTTCTTCGCCCCCGTCGGCGGGGAACGCAAAAACGACCCCGACTGGCAACGCTTCCACCTGATCGGGGCCACCAACACCGTCTACTTCGCCCTGCTGGCACGGCGCCGCATGGACCTCTACGGCGCCACCGTGCAAGACTTCGCCGCGGTCAAAGTCAAAAACGCCCGCCACGGCCTGGCCAACCCCAACGCCCGCTACCGCAAAGAAGCCACCGTCGACGATGTGCTGGCCTCCCCGGTGGTGTCCGACCCGCTGCGCCTGCTCGACATCTGCGCCACCAGCGACGGCGCCGCCGCCCTCATCGT
>NZ_JBTBFV010000173.1:0-971 GCF_054786995.1 Mycobacterium sp. ZZG | reverse complement strand
CTTCCCGAACCAGCGCGCCAACGCCGGCTCATGATCGGACCTTCGGATATTCAGATCATCCTCGGGAAGGTGCGCCCACTTTCACGCCCCCACACCGAGGCTCATCCACAGGTTCTGATCATTGCTCGACAGGTAGGAGTTCCATCGACGGGGAGTATCAGTGGAACTCCTCCGCGCCAGAGTTGTTCAAGGTTCACGAAAGTAAGATGGCGAGCGTCCGGAAGCTCTCTATTCACGTCCCGATTCCGTTCTCGCTATGTCTACTTGTGGTCCCGCATCTGCTGCTCGGCGAGGGCTGCTGCGCCGAGCACGCTCTTCCAGAGGGCGATTTCGTCCCGGTCTTTCGCTCCCATGTACTGGCCCTCAAAGACATGGTGGGTGAGTAGGTACAACAGCGCCTTCATCACGGGAGCGTCGTTGAGGCTGCCGCGTTCCGGGGCGAACAATGAGCGGTAACGACTGTTCAGCCATAGCGTCCGATCCGTGTAGTCGACGTCTAGAAATTCGCCGTCCGCCATGCGTTTCCACTGCAATGACAAGGTATCCCCCTGCATCATGGGGAGTTCTTTGCCGATGATCTTGCGGAGCTTGGGTGCAAAGCCCTTGTCAGGGGCGATGGCAGGCTTCCGTGAGCGTTTCCGCTTCTTGGAGTCGATGTATACCGCCTCGGCATCCGCCAGGAACTTGTCGAAGGTCGTGCCGTCCGCGGCAGCCGCATGTCCGATTGCATCGTGAAAGACGGGTTCGAACTTCAACCCGTGCTTTTCCGGGTTCATCGTTAGCAAGGACCCGATCGCCATCGCGTCGTCCAGCACCACTCGGGCGAGTTGTCTTGCAGGATTAGCCTCGATCCGTGGACTTGAGTGATTGATGTGTCTGCCATGGCTGGTTGTCGTTTGGTGGGCTTGTGAGCGTGACGTAACCGCTGGTCTGCCCAGCTTTTCCCTGTGCGCTCCGGTAGGGGCCTATTC
>NZ_JBTBFV010000172.1:0-992 GCF_054786995.1 Mycobacterium sp. ZZG | reverse complement strand
CTTCCCGAACCAGCGCGCCAACGCCGGCTCATGATCGGACCTTCGGATATTCAGATCATCCTCGGGAAGGTGCGCCCACTTTCACGCCCCCACACCGAGGCTCATCCACAGGTTCTGATCATTGCTCGAGGGTCCGCCTCGGTCCCGACAAGTTGCGGTCCGTCTGTGGCGGTAGGTGCAACGGGGCGCGCACACAAACTGGATTGCCAACGGGTCGAAGAAGCTCTTCCCCGGATCACCGTGTTCGGTATGGAGTGCCGGCCCCCTGGTCCGACGTGGCGTACGCCCTTAACGTCTGCGGTGGCTGCTGAAATACGAAGTCACGTCGCGCGATGGTTGGCCCCTACCCGTAGAATAGCGAAGCGTCCGAACCGATTTCACCGACGAGACCGGTCTGACACCGTGCCACAGATCTCAAGGGGGAGGAATCGCCGGTGCCACCTCAATCGGCCGACTGGCGGTCGGCGGCCCGGTTGTTGCGTCGAAGCGGATTCGGCACTACGGGGCTGGCTGTCGACGCACTGCTTAGTTCCGGAACCCGTGAAGCGTACGTCAAGCGCGCAATTGACGGATCGCGGGAAGACCCTGGCCGGGCCGCCACACCTCTTCCAGATCTGCAGATTTCAGTCGGTAAGCCGAAAGACGGCGCGACTGCAGACACCCGTGCCCGCTATCAGAAGAGAATTGTCGAACGGCGAGAACAGCTGTTCAGTTGGTGGCTGCAACGCATGGTTGCCGTCGAGTATCCGCTTGTAGAGAAACTAACGCTTGTCTGGCACAATCACTTCGCTACATCGCTCGGCAAAGTTCGGTATCCCGCTGAAATGGCGGCACAGAATGAGAAGATACGATCGCTGTGCCTAGGACCTGAGTTTGGACATTTTGCTTAGTACCCAGGTGTGAAGCCAAGATCGGTGAGGATCTTGCGCTCGGTGTCGGGAATCGCCGGCGGGAAGGTCTGGGTGGCCCCGTTGATAGTGATGGTCGCTGAA
>NZ_JBTBFV010000171.1:0-1015 GCF_054786995.1 Mycobacterium sp. ZZG | reverse complement strand
CCTGTCACCGTTGATCACCACAATCAGCACCCCCACCGGCGCGCCGGTGATCGCCGGCGCCCGGCTGCGAGCCGGCAAAACCAACTCCGGCAAGGGCGCAGCCCGGATGGTCGCCCAAGCCATCGCCACCGCCCGCGCCGCCGGGGTCACCGGCCCGATCCTGGTACGCGGCGACTCGGCCTACGGCAACAGCACCGTGACCGCCGCCTGCCGCCGCGCCGGTGCTCAGTTCTCGTTGGTGCTGACCAAAACTCGCGCTGTCACGGCGGCCATCGCATCCATCGACGAGCACGCCTGGATTCCCGTGCAATATCCCGGCGCGATTCGTGATCCCGACACCGGAGCATGGATCTCCGATGCCGAAGTCGCCGAGATCACCCACACCGCCTTTACCTCCACCGACAGCCCGATCACCGCACGGTTGATCGTGCGACGGGTCAAAGACGCCCGCTTCCCCGATGCGCTGTTTCCGGTGTGGCGGTATCACCCGTTCTTCACCGACACCGACGAACCCACCGCCGCGGCCGACATCACCCACCGCCGCCACGCGATCATCGAGACCGTGTTCGCCGATCTGATCGACGGACCCCTGGCGCACATGCCCTCGGGACGATTCGGCGCGAACTCGGCGTGGATCCTGTGCGCTGCGATCGCCCACAACCTGCTGCGTGCCGCTGGCGTGCTCGCCGGCGGCGCCCACGCAGTGGCCCGGGGAGCCACCCTGCGCCGCAAGATCATCACCATTCCCGCCAGACTGGTCCGACCCCAACGCCGCCCCGTTCTGCATCTACCCAGCCACTGGCCCTGGGCACAGCACTGGCTCACCCTGTGGCGCAACACCATCGGCTACAGCCCACCACAACCGGCAACACCCTGACCACCCGGCCGAACAGGCCCCTACCGGAGCGCACAGGAAAAGCTGGGCAGACCAGCGGATCCCACCTGCCCGCACCAAACCCAGCCACCGAAATTACCCCCGGCCACCATCAGGAAGGCCGATCCACGGATTGAGGCT
>NZ_JBTBFV010000170.1:0-1048 GCF_054786995.1 Mycobacterium sp. ZZG | reverse complement strand
AAGTGTTGACCGTCCCTCTGTGTGACGACCACGGCGGGGGTGATCGTCATTGAAGTTGTCGAAATCCCGGGTCGGGGACGGCGGTCGTCTGCATCATCAGCGTGCCCACGAACGGACCCCGCGCTGGTCTGCTCGCGCAGAGTCCATTTCGGCTCCGGCGCGATGCCGAATCCCGAGATCGTCACAATCGGTGACGGCGGACGCGTCGATTCTGCGGTCGCCCAACACGAACTGACCCCTATCCCGGTTCCCGGGTGATAGGTAAGGCTGGTGGATCATGGACTGGCTCTGCGGTGATCGTCGCGCGCACCGGCGAACTGGCCGAGAAACTGCTCGCCGCCGGCGAACTCCGCTGCCCGCGGTGCCGCGACGGCCAGCTGACTTCTTGGGGCTACGGCAGGCGGCGCTCCGTGCGCGATCACGACGGGACCACGATCACGGTGCGCCCCCGCCGCACGCGATGCCGGTCCTGCTCGTCAACGCATATCGTGATGCCCGCCGCTCTGCAGCCACGCCATGCCGACACCACCGCAGTGATTGGAACAGCATTGCTGCACAAAGCAAATGGACTCGGACACCGGCGTATCGCGGCGACCATGGGGCGGCCGGTGTCCACCGTGCGCCGCTGGCTTCGCCGACTACCGCCAGAGCACCTGGACCGTCTCGCACGCGACGGGACCGAGCAGCTGCTCGCCCTGGACCCCGACACGTTCACCGCGCTGCGCTACCGAGGGAACATGTTGCACCACGCGCTGTCGCTGTTGTCGGCAGCGGCCTACTGGGACCGCCGCCGCTACGCCCTCGGTGAGCCGCCGTGGACCCTGATCGGGATGTACACCCGCGGCCGCCTTCTGGCGCCACCCGGCTGACCCTCCGACGTCCCCGCGCTGCCGCCGGGGGCGTCATCACCATGCCTGCCGACAGTCGTCACCATGACGACCACCGCGTCGCCGCGACGATTACCCCGTCACAATGCAGACCGACCCCCGAAATCACGTCTGCATCCACAGTGACGCCATCGTCTGCATCCTGAGCGACGGCCAACACC
>NZ_JBTBFV010000169.1:0-1051 GCF_054786995.1 Mycobacterium sp. ZZG | reverse complement strand
CACACCAAGATCGCCGGGAAGCAGATCCTGCGCAAAGGCCTGTCCCCGCTGGTCACCACGATCAGCACCAACCACCGCGCCCCGGTGATCGCTGGGGCGCGGTTGCGGGCCGGCAAGTCCAACTCCGGCAAGGGCGCTGCCCGCATGATCGCCCAGGCGGTGACAACCGCCCGTGCTGCCGGGGTGACCGGCCAGATTCTGGTGCGCGGGGACTCGGCCTATGGCAATGGCACCGTGGTGAGAGCCTGCCGCCGCGCTGGTGCCCGGTTCTCGCTGGTGCTGCCCAAATCCGCGCCCGTGGCGACGGCTATCGCGGCGATCGACGAGCATGCCTGGACCCCGGTCAACTACCCGGGTGCGGTCCGCGACCCGGACACCGGCATTTGGATCTCTGATGCCGAAGTCGCTGAAATCCCCTATACCGCTTTCGGTTCCACCGGCCACCCGATAACCGCACGGTTGATCGTGCGCCGAGTCAAAGACGCCCGCTACCCCGACGCACTGTTCCCGGTGTGGCGGTATCACCCGTTCTTCACCGACACCGACGAACCCGTCGCCGACGCCGACATCACCCACCGCCGCCACGCCATCATCGAAACCGTCTTCGCCGACCTGATCGACGGACCCCTGGCGCATATGCCCTCAGGGCGCTTCGGGGCGAACTCGGCCTGGATCCTGTGCGCCGCGATCGCCCACAACCTGCTACGCGCCGCCGGAGTGCTCGCCGGAGGCGTCCATGCGGTAGCCCGCGGCGCCACCCTGCGCCGCAAGATCATCACCATCCCGGCGCGACTGGCCCGGCCCCAACGTCGACCGATCCTGCACCTGCCCAGCCACTGCCCCTGGGCCGAGCACTGGCTCACACTGTGGCGCAACACCATTGGACACAGCCCACCAATGCCGGCAACACCCTGACCACCCGGCCGAGCAGGCCCCTACCGGAGCACACAGGAAATGCTGGGCAGACCAGCGATTACCCCATGCCCACACCCCCGCACCACGAAGAACAGTCTCAGCAGACACATCAATCACTTCAGTCCACGGATCGAGG
>NZ_JBTBFV010000168.1:0-1051 GCF_054786995.1 Mycobacterium sp. ZZG | reverse complement strand
TTGCACCGGAAGTGCCTTTCTGAACGTGGGCTGATCGAAGTGTGGTAACTCCAATCATCCCAGCTCAAAGGGCACTTTCCTTACATCAACACCCTCCGAACAGGCGATTCATCGGTGGATCGAGGCTAAGACCGCCGACCAGATCCTGGCAAGCATCGCCAACTACTGCAACCGAATTAATGACTCAGGACACTAGACCACCGCTGGCCGCGTGAGGTCACCCGCCATAGCGCGGCCAGCGGTGCCACCAACCGGGGAGTTTGCTGGAGCCGGTCGGCCCACATGTGGGAGCCGACACCCATTCCGACACCGCCCGCTGACCGCGCCCGAGAACCGTTGCGGCACAGCGCCATCCGTGCGCATTTAAGAGTCGAAATCCGTTGCGCCACAACCGCTCTCACGGACGAAGGTAGCCTGAGGAACGGTTGCTGAAAGTTTGCTGTGCATATCACTGTATCACTGTTTGCGCAGGGCAAAACTTTGCCCTGGGGGGACCCTCCGTTGCTGTCTTCGAGTCGCGGGCGCACGGCGCGCTGGCTCCAGTTCGCCGCACTGCACCCTAAACCCCTGGCAGGGGCCATTTTTCGCGCACCCCTGATCGTGGACCTGCGGTGTTTGCTGGGGCCGAATCTTGTTGCCCAGGAACATGTTCCACTAGCTGCGACGAAAGCATGAAAACACCTGACAGCAAACAGGTTTCGGGTGCTGTGCCGGTCGCCGGTCGTATGCTCGTGCTATGGGTAGGCGACGGCAGACGGCGGGCGAGAAGCTGCGGTTGAAGATGGTCGCCGCGCTGGAGGCGACCGGCGTCCCCGGCATCGAGTTCGATGAGTACGAGACCGAGGCTCTGGACCGGGCGGTTGCGGCTGCGGACCGCGCCGAGCAGCTCCAGCGGGTGTATGACGCGGAGTTGTCGGGCGAGTGTGAGAGGGACCCGTTTGGTGGTCCAGTCGTTATGCGACTTTCGGTTGATGGGTCGCGGCCCACTGTAGGGCAAACTCGGCTGGGGTGCGGTCGCCATGGGCGGAGTGGGGCCGATTGGCGTTGTAAT
>NZ_JBTBFV010000167.1:0-1056 GCF_054786995.1 Mycobacterium sp. ZZG | reverse complement strand
CCCGGTGGTGCGGTGGTTGCGTGCGTTGATCTCGGTGGTGAAGCGTGCGCACGCGGCTTCGACGTCGGCGAAGCTGCCGTACTGGGGTAGCAGGTTGGTATCGGTGGGCACGATGTCGGCTTTGGCGAGTTTGACGGCGTTTTCCACCCCGCCCTTGGTGGCAGGGTCGGCGGGTTCACAGGTCAGCACCGTGATGCCGTAGTAGCGGCCGAAGGTGACCGCGGCGCGGTTGCGGACCGGGACCCCGGCGATGTGTCCGGTGGTCACGGTTTTCTCGTTGTCGGTGAGCAGATACGTCGGGGCACCCCCGATGATGCGGAAGATGCGGTCCAACCCGGCGAAGACGCTCGGTGCGGTGCGGTCCCGCAACGCCACCACGACGCGGTAGCGGCTCCAGGCCAGCCACGCCACCAGCAGCACGATCTTGCGGCCGGCGACCAAGGGCCCGTCGGCGAAATCGTACTGCAGCCACAGTCCGGGTTCGGTGATCCATGGTCGGTGCACACGTGTATTACCCAGCCGCCATTGGGCTTTGATTTCCGCCAGCGCCCGGCGGGTAGTGCGGTCGGTGCCGGTGTATCCCAACGCGACGAGCTTCTCGTGGGCCTTGTCGCCTCGGATCTTGCCCTTCGAATCAGCCACCCACGTTTCGAGCAGTTCGCGCCAATCGTCGATCATCCGGGCCCGCCGCGTGGCCGGTGGCAACCCGGCGTTGCGGTCTTCGACGGCCTTCTTCACGGTGTGGTGCGAGCACCCGCACAACTCCGCAGCGGCGCGATAAGAGCCGGTCAGGTCGTAGGCATTGAGTATTTCCATGAGTTCTCCGTCAGACTTCACGTAGGTCTTTCCTGTGGTTGTCAATCTCGACTAGGCATCGACATCGAAACCGCAGGAGAGGCCGCCCCGGCGCTGACGCGCCGGACGGCATCAAAAGGGGGTCTGGACAGATTCATGGCCGCCGACGGGCACTTTCGTGTCCGCCGGTGGGCAGTTCTTATTGGCCGCTACTGGGCATTTTCATGTCCGCCGGTGGGCAGTTTTTCATGTCCGCCGACA
>NZ_JBTBFV010000166.1:0-1124 GCF_054786995.1 Mycobacterium sp. ZZG | reverse complement strand
TCGGATTGCCACGCCCCAAACGGCGGGGCAATCCCGAATCTGTCGGCCTGCCTGTGACTTCACACACGCGCCGACGAGCGCTTGAGACGCCCCGCCCCATCAACCCACTAATTCAGCAGACTCCTAGGCGATCCTGAAGGATGCCCACCTCGCCCGCCAGGAAGACGGCTGCCGCGCGAAGACACGTAGTGCAGTCGCCCATCTCGTCGAGCACGTTGCCGGATGCGTCGGCGTCGTCCTGAAGCGCCGAGTAGATCAGCCGCCATACCCTCACCTTCAGGGTCTCAGGGTCCGACACACGGCCGTTGTCCTTGCAAGAGCTGCAGATGGTCATTTCCTCATCCTTCATCACTGCCGCCCCGGCGGGCTGTAGACGTGCCACGCGATGTCACGGCCAGTGCCGTCCTCAGTGGGGCGGTTGTTGTTGACGGTGATGTTCATGTCGCCGCCCTTGGCCGCGGTCATGCCGTGCTGCGCCGCGGCGCGCGGATCCTTGCTCGCGGGGGTGGCGGGTGCCGCCTGGCCCGCGACGTTCGGCAGCGCGGGCCGAGCGCCGGCGAAGCCACCAGCGAGCCGGCCGAACCACGACTTGCCGAGGCTGCCCATGGGGTTGTCGCCCAGCGACAGCGTCTCCATCAGGCCTGAGACGCCGATACCGGCGACCTGGCCCAGGTAGGCCACCGTGCGGTTCGCTAGCTGAATGCCGATCTTGGCCGCAGCACCGGCGCCCGGGGCCAGCGCGTCCAGGCCGGAGGTGGCCATCATGGCGGCGTCCATCGGCAGTCCGCCCATGCCCTGGAATCCACCGCCGCCCGTTGTCGGGTAGGCCATGCCGCCGGTCGACAGCGGGGCCGCACCCGGCATGCCGGCGCCCGGAAGCGTGGAGCCGCCACCGAAGGGCAGGCCGAGGATGCCCGGGCCGCCGGGCCCGGGGGGTGCGCCGAGCCCGATGCCCGATGCAGGCGTTCCCGGGGGTGCGCCGACACCGCCACCCAGAGGGGCCGGGCCGATCGCGCTCGGGCCGAGACCATGGATGCCGGCCGCCGCGGGCGAGCCGAGCGTGATGGGGCCGCCGGCCACAGCGCCCTGACCGCCGTAGCCGCTCGCCGCGGCCATCATCCCGA
>NZ_JBTBFV010000165.1:0-1147 GCF_054786995.1 Mycobacterium sp. ZZG | reverse complement strand
TGGTGTGGGTCGCCGGATCCCAGACGGGCTCGGCTTTGCGCTTGGGGTCGCTGGTCTTGGTCGCGGTGCCGCGTCGATCGCGTGGGGTGATGGTGTCGATGATCTGGCCATCGGTGAAGAAGTCGCCGTGCCAATGGAAGTGCGAGGCCAGATCGTTGGGCGCTTTGGTAACCCTCGATCCGACGATGAACCGCAACCCTGCCTCATCAAGTTCGCGCAGATTGCCGCTGGCCAGCATGCCCGCATCAGCGACGACGACAATGTCGGTGATCTCGTGGCGGGCTTGGAATGCCTTCACGATCGGCACGATCGTCAGAGTTTCGGCCTTGTTTCCTTCGAAACAGCCGATTTCCAAGGGGAATCCGCACCGATCGACCAGCAGCCCGACCACGATCTGCGGGTCCACTCGGCGTTCCTTGGAGTACCCCACGCGGCGTAGGTCGTCTTCCTTGTCGGCCTCGAAATACAGGGTCGTGACGTCGTAAAGCACCAGGCTGACATCACCGGCGGTGCGGGCGTGGGCGAAACACGCTGCGGCGATCTGGTCGCGGTAACCACCACCGCGGGCACGGCGCAGGGTGCGCTTGCGGGTCGACAGTGACGCTGAGGTACGTCCCAGCTCGGCGAGGACCCGATCGGCGTCGAGCAGGCTGGTCGGCTCGACCACCCGGGCGATGACCAGGTCACGGAAGACCTCATCGCCGACCGCGTCGTCGAACCCCAGGCTGGCATACACCTGCGCCAGGGCGTCATACAGCAGCCCGCTGCAGCTCTTGAGCACCCGCGGCCGCACCACCAACTCCCGTACTGCGGATTCTCCAGCATCCTCGGTGAACAGCATGCCAGCTGGCGGTGGAACCATATGGGCCCGAACGGCTTTCGGCGTGATCCCCAGATCCAACTCGCCTTGGGTGTCATCGGCCAACAGCCGGCGGGCCTCCTCGAGCAGCAGACCCAGCTCGGCGTCATCACGCGCAGAGCCCACATGGCGCACGATCCGGCGGCGGCCATCGACGGATTCGGCGATCTGGACCGCGGTCGCGCCCGAGGCCGTGCGCACCCGCCGAATCCACACCATCCAGGCAGCCTACTGACCCAAATTAGTGCCTAGCAGGGGCACTAAGCGGAGACATCACCCCAGCTCAAG
>NZ_JBTBFV010000164.1:0-1173 GCF_054786995.1 Mycobacterium sp. ZZG | reverse complement strand
GCACTGTGGCGAAGGTGGATTCGATCGGATTCGTGGTACGCAGGTGAATCCAGTGCTCGGCCGGGTACTTGTAGAACTCCAGCAGCACATCGAGGTCGTCGACGATCTTGGCAACCACTTTCGGGTACTTCGCGCCGAAGGCAACCTCGAACGCCTTGACCGCAACCTGAGCCTTGTCGATGTCCTCGGCGTTGTAGATGTCCTTCATTGCCGCCAGCGCGGCCGGATGCGCCGACTTCGGCAGTGCGGAAAGGACATTGGCCTGCTTATGGAACCAGCAGCGCTGCTCTCGGGTCTTCGGAAACACCTCCCGCACCGCCTTCCAGAACCCGAGTGCACCGTCACCGACGGCCAACACCGGGGCGGTCATCCCACGGCGTTTGCAGTCACGCAGCAAATCCGCCCAAGACTCCGTGGACTCCCGATAGCCGTCGGTGATCGCGACGAGCTCCTTGCGGCCGTCGGCGCGCACGCCGAGCATCACCAGCAGGCACAGCTTCTCCTGGTCCAGACGCACCTTGAGGTGAATGCCATCGACCCACAGGTAGACGTAATCGGTGCCCGACAGATCCCGGCGCCCGAACGCCGCCGCCTCGTCCTGCCACTGGCTGGTCAGCCGGGTAATCGTCGAGGCCGACAACCCCGCCCCCGAGCCCAGGAACTGCTCGAGTGCGGGCCCGAAGTCACCGCTGGACAGGCCGTGCAGATACAGCAGCGGCAACACCTCACTCATCTGCGGAGACTTGCGCGCCCACGCCGGCAGGATCGCCGAGGAGAACCGGTGCCGCTCGCCGGAATCGGGGTCGACACGACGATCGTTGACCCGCGGCGCTTTCACCTCGACGGCCCCGGCTGCGGTCAGCACCTCCCGCGGCTGGTGATAGCCATTGCGGACCACCAACCGATGACCGCTCTCGTCACGCTGATCAGCGAACGCGGCGACGTACGCGGCGACCTCGGCCTGCAGGGCAGCGGCCAGCATCTGCCGGGCGCCGTCGCGGACGATCTCGTCCAACAACGACCGGCCGGCCTCGCTGGCGTTGGCCTCCTCGGCATCGTGAACTACGGTGAGCATGGGCGTACCTTCCCAACCAGCGCGCCAACGCCGGTCTTGATCGAATACCTGATTCCGTGATGATCATCCTCGGGAAGGTGCGCCCACTTTCAGGCCAC
>NZ_JBTBFV010000163.1:0-1196 GCF_054786995.1 Mycobacterium sp. ZZG | reverse complement strand
CGACGAGGTTCATCCAGGAGGCGTGTGTTGGGGTGAAATGCACGATGACCCGAGGATGCTCGGCAAGCCACGGCGATGTCAACCCGTGCAAGCAACGTTGTCTCGTAGGAGGGCTTCGAACTTTTCGCGTGGGGTGTAGAAGCCGAGTGTCTGTCGGGGGCGTTCGTTGAGTTCGCGGGCGATGGCGTCGAGGTAGGCCTGGTTGCTGGTGATAGCAGTCCCTTTGGGCAGGTACTCGCGGATCAGGCCGTTGGTGTTCTCGTTGGACGGGCGTTCCCACGGTGAATGCGGGTGTGCAAAGTAGATCGGCAGGTCAGCGGCCACGGTGATCGAGGCATGCTCTGCCATCTCGGTGCCCTGATCCCAGGTCAATCCTTGCCGCATGAACTCCGGCAACCCCTGGAGGTGATCGATCAACACATCGGCGACACCGTCGGCCTTCTTCCCGTCGGGCAACCCGAGGATCAGGGTGTAACGCGTGCTGCGTTCGACCAGGGTGATCGCGGCGGTCGTGTTGCCGGCCCCCACGATCAGGTCACCTTCCCACCAGCCGGGCACCCGCCGGTCGGTGGCGTCGGCGGGGCGATCATCGATGGACACCATGCCCACGATCCGCGCCGTGCGCTCACCGGGCTTCTTGCGGGATCTTCGTTGGGACTGCTTGCTGCGCAACATGATTCCCTGCCTGGCGAGTTCTTTGCCGGGATGGGCGTAGATCCACCGGTAGATGGCTTCATGCGAGACCCTGCGGCCCTGGGCGTCGAGGGAACCATCCATAAGTTCCACACTCTCGCCTGAGGCCTCCAGCCGCAACCGTCCCGCGATCTGCCGGGGTGTGCGGGAGGCCTTCAGATCCGCCCGCACCCGCGCCGCCAGCACCGGATCGGCGTCGATCGCACGGATCTGCGGGCGCGCCCTCGCCGCGGCGGCCTTCTTGTCCGCAGCCACCACCCGATACCCTGCCGCGGTGCAGTTGCGGCGGATCTCGCGTGAGATCACCGACTTGCACCGGCCCAGATGTGCTGCGATCGCGGTGACCGTCCAACCGGCTTTCACCCCCGTGGCGATCTCCGCTCGATCCTCGATCGTCAACATCCTGCGCCCCACTACAACCCCTGTCCACCAACGCCTCTCGGCTACCGTTGCTTCGAGGGTATGACACCGCCGTCTCTTAGCGATATGAGACGATGAGTTGC
>NZ_JBTBFV010000162.1:0-1223 GCF_054786995.1 Mycobacterium sp. ZZG | reverse complement strand
TGAACAAGGACGACATGATTTTGATCAGCGTGGATGATCACATCGTCGAGCCGCCGGACATGTTCAAGAATCATCTGCCGCGCAGGTATTTGGATGAGGCGCCGCGGTTGGTGCACAACCCGGATGGCAGTGATACCTGGCAGTTCCGGGATGTGGTGATCCCGAACGTGGCGCTCAATGCGGTGGCGGGCCGGCCGAAAGAGGAGTACGGCCTGGAGCCGCAGGGGCTCGATGAGATCAGGCCCGGGTGTTGGCAGGTTGATGAGCGGGTCAAGGACATGAACGCCGGCGGGATTTTGGGGTCGATGTGTTTTCCGTCGTTTCCGGGGTTCGCGGGCCGGTTGTTCGCCACCGAGGATGCGGAGTTCTCGTTGGCGTTGGTGCAGGCCTACAACGATTGGCATGTCGAGGAATGGTGCGGGGCCTATCCGGCGCGGTTCATTCCGATGACGTTGCCGGTGATCTGGGATCCGCAGGCCTGTGCGGCTGAGATCCGGCGCAATGCCGCCCGTGGGGTGCATTCGTTGACGTTCACCGAGAACCCGGCGGCGATGGGCTATCCGAGTTTCCATGATTTCGAGCATTGGAAGCCGATGTGGGATGCGTTGGTCGATACCGACACGGTGCTCAATGTGCATATCGGGTCCTCGGGGCGGTTGGCGATCACCGCCCCGGATGCGCCGATGGACGTGATGATCACGTTGCAGCCGATGAACATCGTCCAAGCCGCGGCGGATCTGCTGTGGTCGCGGCCGATCAAGGAGTATCCGGATCTGAAGATCGCGTTGTCCGAGGGTGGGACGGGGTGGATCCCGTATTTCCTGGAGCGGGTGGACCGGACCTATGAGATGCATTCGACCTGGACCGGGCAGGACTTCAAGGGCAAGCTGCCCAGCGAGGTGTTCCGCGAGCATTTCCTGACCTGCTTCATCGCCGATCCCGTCGGTGTCACCACCCGGCATCAGATCGGGGTGGACAACATCTGCTGGGAGGCCGACTACCCGCACAGTGATTCGATGTGGCCCGGCGCGCCCGAGCAGCTCGACGAGGTCCTCAAGGCCAACAACGTGCCCGACGACGAGGTCGACAAGATGACCTACCAGAACGCGATGCGCTGGTATCACTTCGACGCGTTCAGCCACATCCCCAAAGACCAGGCCACCGTCGGAGCCCTACGCAAAGCCGCCGAAGGACACGACGTCTCCATCCAAGCCCTATCCCAC
>NZ_JBTBFV010000161.1:0-1264 GCF_054786995.1 Mycobacterium sp. ZZG | reverse complement strand
TTCCCATGGCCTACTACAGCTTCGGCGGCTGGAAAGCCTCCCTGTTCGGCGACAGCCACGCCCACGGCACCGACGGCGTCCAATTCTTCACCCGCCAAAAAGCCATCACCACCCGCTGGCTCGACCCGTCCCACGGCGGCATCAACCTCGGCTTCCCCGAAAACAGCTGAGCCCCCACCCCCCACAGTCCGCGAGCGTGCGTGTCCGCAACCGACACGCCGCCCGCAGACCCAACTTCACGCACCCTCGCCAGGGGTGAGCGGGGTGCGGAGAGGCACGGTGACAGAGAGGTGAAAGTGCCAGAGCTGGTGGCGACCGCATGGACGAGTGCAGGCAACACGTCGCCGATGCACAGCCCGGCGACGAGCCCGATGCCGATCACCGAACGCGTCCGGGCAATCGCCGATGCCGGGTACAGCGGCTTCGGACTGATCGCCGATGACCTCCTCGCGGTCCGGGAGTCGATCGGTTTCGCGGCGTTGCGCGACATGATCGCCGATCATGGTCTTTCCCATGTGGAGATCGAGCTGATCGAGCGGTGGTGGGTTGGTCGTGGCCTGCCCGGGCACACGTATCAGATCCGCGACCTGCTGTTCGAGGCCGCCGATGCCCTCAACCCGGCATTCATCAAGATCGGCTCGGAGAACGGTCCCGCCGCCGCGGCGCTGGAACCGTTCGTCGTCCCGCTGCGGCAACTCGCCGACGACGCGGCGCGGCTCGGCACCCGAATCGCGATCGAACCGATGCCGTTCTCCCTGATCGCGTCTCTGCCCAGAGGCGCCGAACTTGTCAGAGCGGCGGACCATCCCGATGTCGGTCTGATCGTCGACGCCTGGCATGTGTTCCGCGCCGGCACCTCGCTTGCCGAGTTGGACGCCGCGCTCACCGGCAAGATGGTGTTCGGCGTGGAACTCGACGACGCCCACGCGCAGGTGGTCGGCACACTCTTCGACGACACCGTTGAACGCCGGCAGCTGTGCGGCGAGGGATCGTTCGACCTCGTCGGTCTGGTGAAGGTTCTGCGCGACAAGGGTTTCGACGGTCCCTGGGGTGTCGAGATCTTGTCCGCGTCGTTTCGGCAACTGCCGTTGGCCGATGCGCTGAGATCAGCCGCCGAGACCGCGCTCAAGGTCCTTTAGCCTCAATCCGTGGATCGGCCTTCCTGATGGTGGCCGGGGGTAATTTCGGTGGCTGGGTTTGGTGCGGGCAGGTGGGATCCGCTGGTCTGCCCAGCTTTTCCTGTGCGCTCCGGTAGGGGCCTGTT
>NZ_JBTBFV010000160.1:0-1292 GCF_054786995.1 Mycobacterium sp. ZZG | reverse complement strand
GCGTTCCCGGCCTGGCGGGACACCTCGCTGGCCAAACGCACCCAGGTGCTGTTCGCCTTCCGGGAGCTGCTCAACGAGCGCAAGGGTGAACTGGCCGAGATCATCACCGCCGAGCACGGCAAGGTCGTCTCCGACGCCCTCGGCGAGGTCAGCCGCGGCCAGGAGGTCGTCGAGTTCGCCTGCGGCATCCCCCACCTGCTCAAGGGCGGCTACACCGAGAACGCCTCGACCAACGTCGACGTGCACTCCATCCGCCAGCCCCTGGGCCCGGTCGCGATCATCTCCCCGTTCAACTTCCCCGCCATGGTCCCGATGTGGTTCTTCCCGATCGCCATCGCCACCGGCAACACCGTGGTCCTCAAACCCAGCGAGAAGGACCCCAGCGCCGCGCTGTGGCTGGCCGAGCTGTGGAAACAAGCCGGCCTGCCCGCCGGGGTGTTCAACGTCCTGCAAGGCGACAAGACCGCCGTCGACGAACTGCTCACCAACCCCAAGATCAAATCCGTGAGCTTTGTCGGGTCCACCCCGATCGCCCAGTACGTCTACGCCACCGGCACCGCCGCCGGCAAGCGCGTCCAGGCCCTGGGCGGAGCCAAAAACCACGCCGTGATCCTGCCCGACGCCGACCTGGATCTGGCCGCCGACGCGATGGTCAACGCCGGCTTCGGCTCCGCCGGCGAACGCTGCATGGCCATCTCCGCCTGCGTGGCCGTCGGCCCCATCGCCGACGACCTGGTCGCCAAGATCACCGAACGCACCACCGGGCTCAAGATCGGCGACGGCACCCGCAACACCGACATGGGCCCGCTGGTCACCAAGGCCCACCGCGACAAAGTCGCCTCCTACATCGACGCCGGCGAAGCCGCCGGCGCCAAGGTCGTCGTCGACGGCCGCACCGTCCAGGCCGACGGTGATCAGGACGGGTTCTGGCTGGGCCCCACCCTGCTCGACAACGTCACCCCCGACATGAGCGTCTACACCGACGAGATCTTCGGCCCCGTCCTGTCGGTCGTGCGGGTGGACACCTACGACCAGGCCCTGGACCTGATCAACACCAACCCCTACGGCAACGGCACCGCGATCTTCACCAACGACGGCGGCGCAGCCCGACGCTTCCAAAACGAGGTCGAGGTCGGCATGGTCGGCATCAACGTGCCCATCCCCGTTCCCATGGCCTACTACAGCTTCGGCGGCTGGAAAGCCTCCCTGTTCGGCGACAGCCACGCCCACGGCACCGACGGCGTCCAATTCTTCACCCGCCAAAAAGCCATCACCACCCGCTGGCTCGACCC
>NZ_JBTBFV010000159.1:0-1326 GCF_054786995.1 Mycobacterium sp. ZZG | reverse complement strand
CGGGTTCTGGTCCGTCGCGGCATCATCGCCGCCTTGTCCGGCGCCTCCGCGGGCACGTCAACATCGGGCAGGGCCGCCGACGGTGTCGCCAAGGTCGGAAACAACAGTCCGCCAAGCGGTTCGGTGACATAGACATGCCCAGTCGGGGCGGTCAGCACGACCGTGCCGTCACGGCGCTGCTCGTCACGCCAGCCGTACACCCCGGTGAGGAACGTCTTGATCACATGATGGGTACGGCAGTAATGCTTGAGCCCTGAAGCATGCGTGACCCCGAACGGCCACCGCGTCGTATGGTCGACATCGCAGCGCTCCACCGGGGCGTCGCAACCCGGGAACCGGCAGGTCAAATCCCGCCACTGCAGGAAATCCTTCAACCCGGCCGAGGGCCGATACCCCTTCTCCGGTGCGGCGGCAGGCAATCGCACCGGCGTGAGCTTCGCCGTCTTGGCCGCGGCACGAACCTCCTCGGCCGGCAGCACCCCGAACCCCGACAGGTATCCCGCCCTATCGCCGTCTCCGTCCACCGTGGCCTGCTCGGCAAGGATGTGGATGACCACCTGCACCGCGGACTCCCGCAGCACCCCCGCCGCGCAATCCTGGGCGCCGCACTCACAAATCAGGCTCGACTCCCCACGCCCCAACGCCCCCGCCGCGTCGGCCCGCAGATTGTTGTGCGAGCGCGGGTCATTACCGCACACCGTGGCAGCGATCGCCTCCAGACGCTGATCCAGCGCCGCGGCATCGCGGGCATTGAGCACTCCCCCGGCAAAGGCCATCCCCGGCACATCCGGTGTCACATCAAAGTAGCGGTTGTCCTTGGCCACCGGCGGCACCCGCACCGCAGCCGGATCGAAATCGGCCACATACAGATCCACCCGGTCCCGAAGCTTGTTCTTGGACAACCGCATCCACCGCGACAACCTCGCAGCGATGGCTGCATCGAGAGCGCCGATCACGTCGTCCTCAACGTTCTCGGTGCGGGTCAGCACCGTCTGCACCATGCGGAAATCGACATCGCCACGGGCGAACGCTTCGGCGACCTTGGGCAACCGGGTGTACAACGACACCGCCATCTGCACCTGGTTCCTGGACCGAGACCGGCTGATGTTCTGCGCGGCCGACACCTCAGCCGCCACCGCCTCATACACGTCGGTGTGATGAAAGCCGGCATCGGCGTAATCACGCTGGCGACAGTGGAACAACACAGCCACAGCTTCAAGCCGCTGCGCGATCGCCGCCGACTCGGCACGCGCCGCCGAACCCATCGCCTCGATAAGCTCCCGCGGCTCGACACCCTCGAACATACCTTCGATTATGGCAGGCAGC
>NZ_JBTBFV010000158.1:0-1333 GCF_054786995.1 Mycobacterium sp. ZZG | reverse complement strand
TACCGCAACATCGGAGACGTCGAGTACGCCACCGCCGGCTGGGTCGACTGGTACAACACCAGGCGCCTGCACAGCAGCCTTGAGATGATGACCCCCGTGGAGTTCGAGCAAGCCCATTACGCGACCCTCAACCGAGAGCCGCAACCCGTATAAAAGCGGCGGAGAACCTGGGGCGGTTCATTTCGTGGTTATGTCGCTCGGCTTAGAGGGGCAATTCATCGTCACTTCTTCGGCTCTCGGGGAGCTGTGGCGGCCTTTTTAGACGAGTAATGCGGAACCGACGCTGTCCTTTGTCCGGTGATTGGTGTGGGACTGCCGGCACCTCTTAATCGAATAGCGTCGGAATCGCCGGCGCGTTATTGCGCTCCATGCCCAGAAGCGTCTTCTTGCGGTCCAATCCGCCTCCGTAGCCGGTGAGACTGCCATTGGCGCCGATCACGCGATGACACGGCACGATGATCCCGATCGGATTATGTCCATTGGCCAATCCGACCGCCCTGAAGGCCCCCGGAGCGTCGATCTGCCTGGCGATGTCGCCGTACGACCTCGTCTCGCCGTAGGGGATCGTCAGCAGCGCCTCCCATACTCGCCGCTGAAAGGGCGTGCCGAGCAGTTCGAGCGTCAAGTCGAAGTCCCGGCGGGTGCCACCGAAGTACTCCTGCAACTGCGTCACGGCATCGGCGAATGCGTCATCGTCCCGTTCCCAGCCGGCACGGTCCGGTTCGTATGTCTGGTCCACCATCCGCAGGTGACGCAATCGTCCCGCGGTCCCGGCGAGTGTCAGCAAGCCCACCGGGCTGTCCATCGTTCGGTACTGCACCACGTCCCTCATTTCGTCTTCGGCGGCCACTGATTGACGCTGTGATCGAGTGCGGTCCAGAGGTGCTGCGTCGCATACGAACGCCAAGGGCGCCAGCGGGTACTGCGCTCGGCGAGTCCGCGGGGGGTCGCCGGTAGGCCGATCTGTTTGGCCGCCACGGCCACACCGAGGTCGGTGCCGGGGAAGGCGTCGGGATCGCCGAGCCCTCGCATGGCGATCATCTCCGTCGACCACGGACCGATGCCGGGCAGCGTGAGAAGCTGCGCGCGGGCGGCGTCCCAGTCGCAGCCCGGGTCGAGCACCACGGCGCCGTCGGTGAGCGCGCTCACCAGCGCATGGAGGCTACGCCGGCGCGCCGCGGGGAACGCCAAATGGTCCGGGTCGATTGTTGCCCGTCGCTGTGGATGAGGATATGGGCATCATCGAGTTTGGTGACGAGTGGCCGATGGGAACGGCCCCGCTCGGTGTGGTGAGCGGGGCCGTGGTCGTCGTCGTGACGGGGTCGTCGTCGTG
>NZ_JBTBFV010000157.1:0-1338 GCF_054786995.1 Mycobacterium sp. ZZG | reverse complement strand
GGGCCCTGACCCCAGGTGTTGGACACGCTGAATCCCGCAAGATTGGCGGGGGAAGCGAGATGATCGACACCGATGGCAAGGAAAAATTACCCGGACGAGTTCAAGCGGGATGCGGTCGCGCTGTACCGAGACACCGAGGGCGCCACGATCACGCAGATCGCCGACGAGCTCGGGATCAGCGGGGTGACGCTCTCGGCCTGGTGCAAGGCCGCTGGGGTGTTGATCCGGCACCGCGGCGCCAGTTCTGCCGGTGAGCCGGGACCGGGGTCGGAAACTCCGGACGAGGAGCTGGCCCGGCTACGGGCCGAGAACAAGGCATTACGCGCCACCGAGGCTCGGCTGTCGACTGAACGAGACATCCTGCGGTCGGCGGCCAAATATTTCGCCGGGGAGACGAACTGGTGAGCCGCTTTCAGTTCGTCGCCGACCACTCCGACACCTACCCGGTGAAGTGGCTGTGCGCAGTCGTCGAGATCGCGCGTTCCTCGTTCTACGCCTGGCTGGCCGGCGCCGACGGGCGCGCCGCCCGTGCTGCTGCTGACCAGGCGCTGGCCGCGCGGATCCGCACCGTCCACGACCAGGACAACACCTACGGGGCGCCGCGGATCACCGCCGAACTCAACGACGGTGCCCCCGAGGCGCAGCGGGTCAACCATAAGCGGGTGGCCCGGGTGATGCGTGATGCCGGGATCGTCGGCTATCGCCGTCGACGACGGGTCAAGACCACGGTGGCTGATCCCGCCAAGCAGAAGGTCCCGGATCTGCTGGGCCGGGATTTCACCGCCGCGGCGGCCAACGAGAAGTATGTCGGCGACATCACCTACTTACCGTTGGCGACTGGTTCGAATTTGTATCTGGCGACGGTGATCGACTGCTTCTCCGGGCGGGTGGCGGGGTGGGCGATCGCCGATCATATGCGCACCGAACTGGTCGAAGATGCTCTGCTGGCCGCGGACGCACTGCGCGGTTCATTGTCCGGTGCTGTGTTTCATTCAGATCACGGAAGTCAGTACACCTCAACGGAGTTCGCGAAACTCTGCACCGCACTCGGTGTCACCCAGTCTATGGGTGGAGTGGGGTCAAGTGCCGATAACGCTCTCGCGGAGTCATTCAACGCGACTCTGAAACGCGAGATCCTGCAGGACCGCAGCCGCTGGCTCGACGCCGCCAGCTGCCGCGGTGAAGTGTTCCGCTGGCTGGTGCGCTACAACCTGAGGCGACGGCACTCCCGCTGCGCCTATTCCAGTCCCGCAACCTACGAACGCAACCACGAAACCGCTACGCTGCCAGAAGCGGCGTAACCACAAATCCCGTGTCCACTACATGGGGGCAAGGCCC
>NZ_JBTBFV010000156.1:0-1387 GCF_054786995.1 Mycobacterium sp. ZZG | reverse complement strand
GGCTCAATCTCGTCGAGCGCTGGTTTGCCGAGCTGACCACCAAGAAACTGCGCCGCTCCACTCACACCTCGGTGCGGCAACTCAACGCCGATATCCGTGCCTGGATCGACACCTGGAACGACAACCCCAAGCCTTACGTCTGGACTAAGACCGCCGACCAGATCCTGGCAAGCATCGCCAACTACTGCAACCGAATTAATGACTCAGGACACTAGACTCGCCACTGCCGGACCGGCTGCGCGCCGCAGTCATCCGCAGCACTGTTCGCCTTCGTGAGGCACCAACGGCAGAGCGTGACCGCTCACCGTGAGCATCCCCGAGACACCCTCACACGTAAGGCGCTCCGATGACACTCAACAGCACCAACGCTGCCGCCATCCTCTCTCCCGAGCAGGTTGCCGAGCTGGTCGTGCAGCCGCTCATCACCAGCTCGGTCGCAATGGTCACCTCCACCGTCGTGCAGACCGACAGCCACTCGATGCGCTTCCCGGTCGTCGTGTCCGACCCCGATACCGCGTGGGTGCCCGAGGGTGCGGAGATCCCGGTCTCCGACCCCGATGTCGAGGAAGTGCTTGTCACCCCGTCCGGTCTCAAAGGTTTGACCGTGGTCAGTAACGAGCTGGTCGCCGACTCCGACCCGTCCGCGCTCGACGTTGTCGGGCAAGGACTCGTAAGGGATTTGCGGACCAAGCTGGACGCCGCCTGGCTCGGGGACACCGTGGCCAACGGACCCAACGGGCTGGAGTCCCTGACCGGGGTCACCGAGACAACGGCGGTATTCGACGGCTCGCTCGACGTGATCGCCGAGGCGGTCTCGCTGGCCGAGAACGCGGGTGCGCCCACGATTCACCCCGTGGACGGGCTGCCCAACTTCTCCCTCGTCGCCAACCCGGTCGACGTGCTCGCGTTGTCCACCGCGAAAGTCAGCACCGACAGCAATCAACCGCTGCTCGGGGTCGACGCCACCGCCGTCACCGGACGCTCAGCGCTCGGCGTGCGCATCCACTCCGCACCCGCCTGCGCGCAAGGCACCGCCTGGCTCATCCCGAGAGACCGCGTGTTCGTCGTGCTGCGCAACGACCCCGAGGTCGTGGCCGACCCGTCACCGTTCTTCTCCAGCTACAGGACCGCGATCCGCGCCGTGCTGCGCGTCGGGTTCGCCTTCCCCCACGAGGCAGCCGTCGTGCGCGTCGGCATGGAAGGCAGCTAACAGACCACCTGCGCTCGGGAGCCACTGGCTACTCCGCTCGGGCGCAGGTGCTAGTGTCCTGAGTCATTAATTGCGATCTAGTTGTTAGACTGGGTTGTGCCGACACCTCATGCCGCGAAGATTGTCTTGACCACTGACGAGCGGGCCGAGTTGGAGGGGTGGGCGCGGCGACGATCC
>NZ_JBTBFV010000155.1:0-1427 GCF_054786995.1 Mycobacterium sp. ZZG | reverse complement strand
GGTTGCGTCCAGCAGAGTGGTGTACGAGTCGGACCTGATCGGCGGTACCGGCGTGTCGTAGCCGAGTGATTGAAGGTCATCGCGTGATTCTTCGAGGGACCGTCCAAAGTCACTCGAGCAAAGGAATCAACGCGATGACCACTGCCCACGATATCGACCTGCCCGCCGTGTTGGCCGAACGACTCACCAGCTGCCATCCCGATGTGCTGCGCGAGCTGCTGGCCACCTTCATCCACACGCTGATGGGTGCTGAAGCCGACGCCCTGTGCGGTGCGGGCTACGGCCAGCGCAGCTCCGACCGGACGAATTCCCGCAATGGGTATCGTCACCGCGAGTTCGACACTCGGGCAGGCACATTGGATCTGGCGATCCCCAAGTTGCGCCACGGCTCGTACTTCCCGGAATGGCTGCTGGAGCGCCGCAAGCGCGCCGAGCGAGCCCTGACCACCGTGGTGGCGACCTGCTACCTGCTCGGGGTCTCGACACGGCGGATGGACAAGCTGGTGGAGACCCTGGGCATCACCAGCTTGTCGAAGTCGCAGGTATCGGTGATGGCCAAGGAACTCGACACCGCCGTCGAGTCCTTTCGGACCCGCCCCCTGGATGCCGGCCCGTACACGTTCGTCGCTGCAGATGCCCTGGTCCTCAAAGTCCGCGAGGGCGGCCGGGTGGTCAACGTGCACGCGCTGATCGCAACCGGCGTCAACGCCGAGGGCTACCGCGAGATCCTGGGCATCGACGTCAGCACCGCCGAGGACGGGGCGGGCTGGTTGACGTTCTGGCGGTCGCTGACCGCCCGCGGCCTGTCCGGGGTCAAGCTCGTCACCTCCGATGCCCACGCGGGCCTGGTGGCCGCGATCGGCGCCACGCTGCCCGGCGCGGCCTGGCAGCGCTGCCGCACCCACTACACGACCAACCTGATGGCGATCACCCCGAAAGCGTCGTGGCCGTGGGTACGCACCCTGCTGCATTCGGTGTTCGACCAGCCTGACAAGGAATCGGTTGCAGCGCAATATGATCGGATCATCGATGCTCTCGCCGATAAGCTCCCCAAGGTCGCCGACCACCTGGAATCCGCTCGCCCGGATTTGCTCGCCTTCACTAACTTCCCCAAGCAGATTTGGCGTCAGATCTGGTCGAACAATCCCCAGGAACGGCTCAATAAGGAGATCCGCCGGCGCACCGATGTCGTGGGCATCTTCCCCGACCGCGATGCGCTGATTCGTCTCGTCGGGGCCGTATTGGCCGAACAACACGACGAATGGGCCGAGTCTCGGCGCTACCTGGGCCTCGACGCGCTGAGCAAATCACGTGCCGTCAACGACACCCCGAGCGAACAGGAGGCCACGCCGGCGGCACTGACCGCCTGAACCATCACCTCGAAGAATCACCCGACGACGTCGTACACCACGTCCCTGGACTTGACC
>NZ_JBTBFV010000154.1:0-1431 GCF_054786995.1 Mycobacterium sp. ZZG | reverse complement strand
ACGACCGGCCCATCGCTCCGGTGTCAACGGGCCGGTAGTACTGCGCGGTGAACGCCGGATCGAAGGCGCCCGTGCCTCCGATGCCGCGGCGCGCCGCAGCGGAGTTGCTGCCCCAGTTGAACGGCGTACCACCGGGCAGGGTCGCTTGCATATGACCTTCGTTGAATCCGACGTTGAACGCGCCCGGCATAGAGCCGGGGAGGAATCCGCGTGCAGTCAGCCACTCGTGCGCGTTGTGGGTCGATAGCGAGCGGCCAGCCGTCGACCGGCCATCGATGATGTTGATCAGGTCCTCGATGGCGCTGGAGCAATCGCCGAGCCCTTGGACGAGGTCTGCAGCGCCGGTCTGCGAGTAAACGCCCGCCGGAATGCTCGACAACAGCGCCTGGTCGGAGGTGTAGCCGTATGTCGTCGTGCCGCGCCCGCCCGATCCACCGGGACCGCCGGTAGGTGTGGGAACGCCGAACGGTCCGGGATAGGGCGTTGACGACGGCAGTTGACGCGGTGTGGGGATGCGGCGTTCCTGGCCGTCGCGGGTGCGGTAGGTACCCGGCGTGCGCTCAGGCGGTTCAAAGCCCGGGGGCATGTAGCCGCCCCAGTCGCCGCCCCATGACTCCGGCAGATGGGGGATGTCGGGCAGCGGCGTGAAACTCATCGGGTCGCCGGGAAGGAGGTTGTTGAAGAAATTCGCGGCGTTTGAGCCCATGGCGTCGAGGGCGTGCTTGACGTGGTTGGCCATGTCGATCGCCTTGTTGCCGACCCACGTCATCGCTTCGGGGATGTCTAGGATTGCGTCGCGCACCGCGGCGGCCGGTCCGGTGAGCATGCTGAGTTCTTCGCTGATGTCTGCACCGAACGTGCTGAAGTCGCCGTTGAGCGCGTCGAGAATCGTCCGGGTGCCCTCCAGCGTGTCGTTGAAGTTCTCGACGTTCTGCCGTCCGTTGCCGCCGAACGTGTCGTAGATGAACCCGCCGACCATCCAGATCGCATCACCCAACGACCGCACGGCGTCAATGCCTTCCTGGATCCACCGCTGGAGATCTCCCGTCCGAGCGGCCTGGTCGATGAAGGCGGCGAAGCGCTGCGCGGCCTCGGAGGCCGCCTGGGCGAGCCCGGGGAGGAAGCCGGAGCCGGCGTTGGCGATATCGACGAACGCCTGAGTCAAAGAGCTTGCAGCAGGGGTCAATTCGCGGATCGACGCGGTGATGTTGCTGAAAGTGCTCTGGATCTTCGCCTGCGTGTCCGGCGTCATGAGTTCGTTGGCGACCGACTTGGCCATCACGTTGAACGCGTCCGCGATGCCTGTGGTGAGTTCCTGCACCGCTGGCAGGTACTGGGTGGAAAGCCGGTGCACCTCTTCACCAAATCCCGAGAAGAGCGCATCCTGCGTGGCCGACTTCAGACCGTCGAACTCCGGCAACAGGTTGCGAA
>NZ_JBTBFV010000153.1:0-1431 GCF_054786995.1 Mycobacterium sp. ZZG | reverse complement strand
ACGACCGGCCCATCGCTCCGGTGTCAACGGGCCGGTAGTACTGCGCGGTGAACGCCGGATCGAAGGCGCCCGTGCCTCCGATGCCGCGGCGCGCCGCAGCGGAGTTGCTGCCCCAGTTGAACGGCGTTCCGCCGGGCAGGGTCGCTTGCATATGACCTTCGTTGAATCCGACGTTGAACGCGCCCGGCATAGAGCCGGGGAGGAATCCGCGTGCAGTCAGCCACTCGTGCGCGTTGTGGGTCGATAGCGAGCGCCCCTGGGTCGACCGGCCATCGATGATGTTGATCAGATCCTCGATGGCGCTGGAGCAATCGCCGAGCCCCTGGACGAGGTCTGCGGCTCCGGTCTGTGAGTAGACGCCCGCCGGGATGCTCGACAACAGCGCCTGGTCGGAGGTGTAGCCGTATGTCGTCGTGCTGCGGCCGCCCGATCCAGCGGGACCGCCGGTTGGTGTGGGGACGCTGAACGGTCCCGGGTAGGGCGTTGACGACGGCAGCTGGCGCGGTGTGGGGATGCGGCGTTCCTGGCCGTCGCGAGTCCGGTAGGTGCCCGGCGTGCGCTCGGGCGGTTCGAAGCCCGGCGGCGTGTAGCCGCCCCAGTCGCCGCCCCACGATGCCGGCAGATGGGGGATGTCGGGCAGCGGCGTGAAACTCATCGGGTCGCCGGGCAGCAGGTTGTTGAAGAAATTCGCGGCGTTCGAGCCCATGGCGTCGAGCGCGTGCTTGACGTGGTTGGCCATGTCGATCGCCTTGTTGCCGACCCACGTCATCGCCTCGGGGATGTCTAGGATTGCGTCGCGCACCGCGGCGGCCGGTCCGGTGAGCATGCTGAGCTCTTCGCTGATGTCCGCCCCGAAAGTGCTGAAGTCGCCGTTGAGCGCGTCCAGGATCGTCCGCGTCGCCTCCAGCGTGTCGTTGAAGTTCTCGACGTTCTGCCGGCCGTTGCCGCCGAACGTGTCGTAGATGAACCCGCCGACCATCCAGACCGCATCGCCCAAGGACCGCACGGCGTCGATGCCGTCCTGGATCCACCGCTGCAAATCACCCGTGCGCGAGGCCTGGTCGATGAAGGCGGCGAAGCGCTGCGCGGCCTCCGAGGCCGCCTGGGCGAGCCCGGGGAGAAACCCGGAACCAGCGTTGGCGATATCGACGAACGCCTGAGTCAAAGAGCTTGCAGCAGGGGTCAATTCGCGGAACGACGCAGTGATGTTGCTGAATGTGCTCTGAATCTTCGCCTGCGTGTCCGGCGTCATCAGCTCGTTGGCGACCGACTTGGCCATCACGTTGAACGCGTCCGCGATGCCCGTGGTGAGTTCCTGCACCGCTGGCAGGTACTGGGTGGAAAGCCGGTGCACCTCTTCACCAAATCCCGAGAAGAGCGCATCCTGCGTGGCCGACTTCAGACCGTCGAACTCCGGCAACAGGTTGCGAA
>NZ_JBTBFV010000152.1:0-1488 GCF_054786995.1 Mycobacterium sp. ZZG | reverse complement strand
GAGAAATTGTCAATACCTGTGGATCGGGGTGTTTCAGGCGACCTCCGTTCCGGTGCTCTCGTCACCGTTTGAAGGCGGTGTTGGTGGGGTGATGTCGGTGGGTCGTTCGAGTAGCTTGCCTTTGTGGAAGACCGCGCCGGCGCGGACCAGGGCGACCAGGTGCGGGGCGTTGACGGCCCGCCAGCGGGCCTGTGCGGCGTCGATCAGCTTGTAGGCCATGGCAATCCCGGCCGTGCGTGATCCCGGCCCCTTGGTGACCTTGGTTCGAAGTCGCACCGTGGCGAAAGTGCTTTCGATAGGATTTGTCGTCCTCAAATGGATCCAATGCTCGGCCGGGTACTTGTAGAACTCCAGCAGGACATCGAGATCGTCGACGATCTTGGCGACCGCCTTGGGATACTTGGCACCGAAGTCGACCTCGAAGGCCTTGACCGCCAGCTGAGCCTTGTCGATATCCTCGGCGTTGTAGATGTCTTTGAGCGCCGCCAACGCCGACGGGTGTGCCGACTTCGGCAGTGCGGCAAGCACATTGGCCTGCTTGTGGAACCAGCAGCGCTGCTCACGGGTGGCCGGGAAGACTTCGCGGACCGCCCTCCAGAACCCAAGGGCACCATCGCCGACGGCCAGCACCGGCGCGGTCATCCCGCGGCGTTTGCAGTCACGCAGCAGGTCGGCCCACGACTCGGTGGACTCCCGATACCCATCGGTGATCGCGACCAGCTCCTTGCGACCATCAGCACGCACGCCGATCATCACCAGCAGGCACAGCTTGGTCTGCTCCAGGCGGACCTTGAGGTGGATGCCGTCGACCCACAGGTAGACGTAGTCGGTGCCGGACAGATCCCGGCGCCCGAACGTGGCGGCTTCGTCCTGCCACTGCGCGGTCAGCCGGGTGATCGTCGACGCCGACAACCCCGCACCCGAGCCGAGGAACTGCTCGAGTGCCGGCCCGAAGTCGCCGCTGGACAGCCCATGCAGGTACAGCAGCGGCAGCACCTCGCTGATCTGCGGGGACTTGCGTGCCCAGGCGGGCAGGATCGCCGAGGAGAACCGCTGCCGGACACCGGTATCGGGGTCAACCCGGCGGTCGTTGACCCGCGGTGCCTTCACCTCGACCGCGCCGGCTGCGGTCAGCACCTCACGCGGTTGGTGGTAGCCGTTGCGGACCACCAACCGATGGCCGTCCTCATCGAGCTGGTCGGCGAACTGCGCTACGTAGGCCGCAACCTCGGCCTGCAGCGCCGCGGCCAGCATCTGCCGGGCGCCGTCACGAACGATCTCGTCCAACAACGACCGACCAGCACCGCCGGCACTTTCGTTGGCCTCGGCGGCATCGTGAACTACGGTGAGCATGGGCGTACCTTCCCGAACCAGCGCGCCAACGCCGGCTCATGATCGGACCTTCGGATATTCAGATCATCCTCGGGAAGGTGCGCCCACTTTCACGCCCCCACACCGAGGCTCATCCACAGGTTCTGATCATTGCTC
>NZ_JBTBFV010000151.1:0-1521 GCF_054786995.1 Mycobacterium sp. ZZG | reverse complement strand
GGTTCTATCCGAAGGCGGTGCGGATGCGTTGCCAGGCGGCCGCGATCTGCGATGCCCACCGCCAGGTGACATCGATACGTAGTCGCAGTTGGCGTGCGCCGCGGGTGACACGGGCCGCGACGTGCAGGATCCGGTAGCGGAATGTGGTGATCTCGGCGCGGGCCAGGCCGGGGTGGTCGCTGAATCCGATGAGCCGGCACCAGGTGACCAGATCGGCTGCGGCCAGCACGATTTCCAGCCATGCGGCGTTGGCCCAGAAACCGTGGCACGGCAGGTTACCCAGGCCGGTGGCCTTCAGTTCGCGGATACGGTCTTCGACGCGGGCGTGCTGACGGTGCCGCAGCTCCAGACCGGCGACTTGGCCGGGCACGATGCCGGCGGGGGTGTCGGTGATGAACGCGGTGACCCGCATGCCGTCGGCGTCGGTGAACCGCAACTGCGCGCCGGGGTGGGGGCGTTCCTTGCGCAGGATCAGCCGGGTCCCGGTCGGCCATGAGGCCAGGTTGACCAGGTCGGTGGCCTCGGCAACCCAGGCCCCGTCGCGGATACCGCCGTCGGTGTCGATCGCCGGATACCATCCCTGACCGAGGTTGAGCGTGTCCACGGCGTCCTGGACGCGCCAATCGACGGGGTACCCGAAGGAGAACCCCACCCCTGCCGCACGGCATGCTTCGGCGAATTTGTGGGTGGCTCCGGCGGTGTCGCAGCGCACCAGCACGTTCGGCTTATCGGGGTCGTCGGGATGGTCCGGGTCGGGCCGCCACCGCGGCGGCAGGGCGGCCAGCGCCTGCTCCAGGACGATGATGTGGTCGCTGGCGGTGTTGGAGCCGGCGTTGCCGGTGCGCAGCATCCCGGCCAGGGCTTCCCCGCCGGCGATCTGCGGGCGGTCCAGAAACGCCAGCAGCGGATGAAGACCGAAGGTCTTCTTCCAGGTCGGGGCAGCCCCGGCTTTGTTGTCGGAGTGGTCGATCACCAGGGTGGCGTCGATGTCGATATGCAGCCAGCCATCAGTGGTGGGGGCGGCTCCGGCTTGCCAGGCCGCCGCCCGCGCAGCGGCCCGTGCGGCCCGCACCCCAGGCAGGTGCGCGGCATCGATGCGCTCATCGACCAACCGCCACATCGTGGTCGTCGACGCCTTCGCGCCGAACACATGCTCACGGTCACCGCACAACTGGCCGACCCCGTCAATGCAGTCCGCCCCGTCGGCCACCGCGGCCGCCAGATCGGCGAACACCTCCCCGGGCGCATACACCCACGGGCCGCGGTAGGTGTCCGCCAACGCGGCGGTAACCTGCGCCGATAACCCCGTCCGGTCGGCGAGCTCACGCAGTATGCCCATCCCGGCATGCGACACGACACCATGGCCGTCGGCCGAGACTTTCACCCGCGATGCCACCGCGATATTCTTCACCTGCGAAGTGCCTTCCAGTCAGGATATTTGAACCGTCGAGAAGTCCAATTATCCCTTGCAGGACAGGCACTTTCGCTTATCTACACCCGACACCCACAACATTTCACGAA
>NZ_JBTBFV010000150.1:0-1524 GCF_054786995.1 Mycobacterium sp. ZZG | reverse complement strand
CATGAGTTGCCCTGTGTCAAGCCGCCCTGGGTTGATCCTGGTTGATCAGCTTTTGGAGGGCCCTGTGTTGGGTGGGATCGTAGGCGACTTCGTCGTGCCAGCAGTGCCAGAGGATGTAGAGCCAGGCGCGGGCGAGGATGCGCACGGCGTGGGGGTGGTCGTGTCCGCGGGCTCGGGCGCGGTTGTAGAGATCGGCAGCCCAGGGGTTGGCTCGACGACTGTCACCGGCGAAATCGCATACGGCGTCGCGGAGTTGTTTGTCTGCAGCCCAGCGGAATCCGACGTGTTTGACTTTCCCGGACTGGCGGGTGGAGGGGGCGACTCCGGCCAGGCACGCCAGCGATTCGGGGGTGGGGAACCGTGCGCGGCAGTCGCCCATTTCGGCGAGCAGTCGGGCGGCACGGAAGGTGCCCGAGCGGGGCAGGCTGGTGAAGATATGAGCATCGGCGTGAGCGTCGAGTTGCTCGGCGATGCTCTGGTCGAGGGTTTTGATCTGGGCGCTCACAGTGCTCAACACCTCGACGAAGGTCGCGGTGATGGTGGCACCGTCGATACCGGTGGCGCCGCGAGGCGCGGCGGTGAGTCGTCGGTGCAGTTCACTGGCGTGGGTGCGGCCGCTGTAGCCAACGCTGGCCAGCCAGTTGGCCATCCGGGTGACCGAGAGCCAGTCGGCGCGGT
Source organism: Mycobacterium sp. ZZG (assembly GCF_054786995.1). NCBI lineage: Bacteria > Bacillati > Actinomycetota > Actinomycetes > Mycobacteriales > Mycobacteriaceae > Mycobacterium > Mycobacterium sp. ZZG. The sequence continues at coordinate 846 of NZ_JBTBFV010000150.1, read as the reverse complement.
CCTGGCAGTCAAAGCGGGCCAAAAAGGCCAGGCTGATCGGCGAGTCGATATCGGCGAACAGCCCGATCGCGCCGGGAAAGACGATCATCAGATGAGCCCGCAGCTGGTTGGCGATCGCCACGCGGTGAGCGACCAGATTTTTGCGGGCTCGACAGGTCTGACGCAGGGCGACGGTGGCCGGGCTGTCGGGCTGCAGGGGCCGCAGCCGGGTCCGGTCGGTGCGCAAGGTGTCGGCCAGGACGAACGCGTCGAAGCGGTCGTCTTTGTTGCCGGCCGATCCGTAGCGCCCGCGCAGGTTCTTCACCTGGTTGGGACTGATCACCACGACGGTGATCCCGGCCTCGAGCAGGGCATCTACAACCGGACCGTCGGGGCGTTCGATGGCGACTTCTCCGACACCGACGCGCTGCAGTGTGGTGAGCAGATCACGCAGCCCAACGGCGTGGTGACCGATCGTTTTGCGGGTGATCTCGCGGCCTTTGGCATCGACGATCGAGACCGCGTGATCATCGCGGGCCCAGTCGATTCCACAGGTGAGCCCATTGGTGGGTTCCGTTGGCAGGGTATTTCGGGCAGACTTCATGACAGCCTCCTCGCTGCTAAGCCCAGTGGGGAGGCACCCTTATGTGCAGGTTCCGGGGCACGACTGCCGGTTCGCTCACTGAGCGGCGCTCGGTGGCGCATAGCCCTGTCGACGGTCAACGCGCCCCGGGTAACCACTGGCCTCCGCAGAACTCATGCTGGACATCGAATGTGTCGAGCGAGCAGGGCGATAGATCAGCGGCACCTCGGGTGCATCGGCAATCCATCCAAGATCACCGACACAAGGATGGTGCACCAGTGAGC
>NZ_JBTBFV010000149.1:0-1558 GCF_054786995.1 Mycobacterium sp. ZZG | reverse complement strand
CGACCTTGCCGTGCTCGGCGGTGATGATCTCGGCCAGTTCACCCTTGCGCTCGTTGAGCAGCTCCCGGAAGGCGAACAGCACCTGGGTGCGTTTGGCCAGCGAGGTGTCCCGCCAGGCCGGGAACGCCGCGGCGGCCGCATCGATCACCTGCTGGGCGTCGGCGACGCTGGCCAGCGCGACCTGACCGGTCACCACACCGGTGGCCGGATTGGTCACCGGCGCCGTCGCGGAGGACTCGCCGGCAAACACCTTGTTATCAACCCAATGGGAAATCGTCTTGGTCATTACTCTGCTCCTGCTTGTGTTTTCGGTTCTACGGTCGGTCGGCGAGCTGCACATCAACGGGCAGGCCGGTTTCGAGCGACTCGACACCTGCCGCGCACACCGCCGCGGCCGCGTAGCCGTCCCACGCGGTCGGTCCGTCGACGTTGGTGCCGGAGATGACGGCGTCAACCCACCGTTGGATCTCGGTGTCATAGGCGCGGCCGAACCGCTCCCGGAACCCGGGGGTGATCTGACCACCCCAGGTGCCCGGCGCGGATTTGCGGATCAGCCCGACGTCCAGGCCGATCATCGCGCTGCCACGTTCTGCGACCACCTCGGTGCGCACCTCGTAGGCGACACCGGTGGTGACGAAGAGTTCGACGTCCACGTGCCGTCCGGACACCGTTCGTAGGATCGCAATCTGCGGATCGATGACACCCTGGGGCGCACCAGGATTCGACGAGGGTTTGACGATCTGGACGCTGGCGATCTCCTCGCCGAACAGGTAGCGCGTCACGTCGACCTCGTGCACCAGCGAATCTTTGACGATCAGCGAGCTGTCGAAGTACGACGGCACATTCGGGTTGCGGTGCACGCAGTGCATCACCAGGGGCTCGCCGAGTTCGCCGCCGTCGAGCAGTGCCTTGAGCCGCATGTACTCGTCGTCGAAGCGTCGCATGAAGCCGACCTGGATCAGCGGGCGATCAAGCTCGGCCTCTCGCCGGACGATCTCCAGCGATGTGGAAACGTCGGTGGTGAGCGGCTTCTCGCACATCACCGGCTTGCGGTGCTCCAGGCAGGCCAGCAGCTGCTTCTCGTGGGTGGTGCCCGGGGTGGCCAGCAGCACGGCGTCGACGTCCGGATCGGCGATCGCGTCGAGGGGATCTGCAACGGCGCGGCAACCTTCGATGCCCGAGGCGATCTGCTCGGCCTTCTCGGTGACGTAGTCGTTGACCACCGACACCCGCGCGCCCGAGATCCGGGACGTGATCCGGGCGACGTGGTCGGCCCCCATGACGCCGACTCCCAGGACGGCGACACGCAGTTCGGGCATGGTGACTTCTCCTTGTGGAAGAGCGGCCGACTATGTGAATGTGACGGACGGGATGCCGCACGACCCGAGGTAGTTGCGGGTGCGCTTGGCGATGGGCAGCGGGGCGTCGGCAGGGCAGGGATACATGTCCTGCTCGACGATCGCGAACACGTCGATGCCGAGTTTCTCGACCTCGGCGAGAAGCGGTGGCATGTCCGGGATCCCCAGCGGCGGTTCGGTCATCGCGCCGAGCTTGACCG
>NZ_JBTBFV010000148.1:0-1597 GCF_054786995.1 Mycobacterium sp. ZZG | reverse complement strand
CACCACCGGGCGACGGCCGGCCGAGATGCTCACCGCAGAACGCCCTGCCCTGCACGCGATACCCGACCTGCCCCACACCGCGGCACTCGGGGTGACCCGACGCGTCCCCGACAACACCCCCATGGTCACCTTCGAACACTGCCACTATTCGCTGCCAGCAACACTATTGGGCCAGACAGTGTGGATCCGCAACCACGACGGCACCGACGAGATCGTGATCTGCGCCCTCGACGACCGCGGCCCGATCGAAGTCGCGCGGCACCGCCGGGCCACCCCCGGCAGCCCCGCGATCGACGACACCCATTTCCCCGGCCACCGCGACAAGGTGCCCGGTGACTACCGGGTGCGGGCCCGCACCGTCAGCGAGCAGACCTTCCTGGCGCTCGGGCCCGGCGCGGCGGTATGGCTCAAAGAAGCCGCCGCAATCGGCACCGAACGGATCCTGCAGAAAATGGCCCATGCCGTGGAACTCTCCGCCCTGGCTGGGCGCGCGGATGTGGACTGGGCGCTCGGGCACGCCGCAGTGCACGGGCGCTTTGCCACCGGCGACCTCGACTCCATCCTGGCCGCCAAAGGCCTCGACCTCACGCGCCGCGGCGCCGACGAAGACACCTCCCTGGCACAAGGCACCAGCGGATGGAACCTGTTCGGCCGCACCATCATCAGCACTGGCGACGGAGGCCCCGCATGACCACCACCACCGCCGCCGCAGCGCAGTTGCCTGCCGACCTCGAAACGCTGATGCGTAACCTGCGGTTGCCGCACGCCCGAGCGATCGCCGCCGATGTGCTGGCCACCGCCCGATCCCAACGCTGGGACCCCACCGAAGTGATCAAAGCGCTGCTGAGCGAAGAAGCCGCCGGCCGGGCCCGATCCATGCTGGCCGCCCGACGCAAAGCCGCTGGATTCCCCACCGGAAAGACCTTCGATGTCTGGGACCCGAACGCCTCATCGATCCCGCTACCGACCCAACAGGCTCTGCAAACTCTGGAATGGGTAAGTCGTCGGGAGAATCTGGTGGTGTGCGGGCCCGCCGGCACCGGCAAGACCTTCTTCCTCGAAGCGTTGGGACAGAAAGTGATCGAGGCCGGCATGCCGGTGGCATGGTTCACTCTCGAGCAGATCGGAGTCCTCGTCCGCGCCCACCGCGCTGATGACACCCTGGGCAAGGCCGTGGCCAAGATCGTGCGTGCCGAGCTTGTAGTCATTGATGACGTCGGACTACTTCCGGTCGGTGCCGATGCCGCAGAAGGGCTCTACCGCATCGTTGAAGCCGCCTACGAGCGCCGCTCGGTGGCGATCTCGTCGAACCTACATCCCAGCGGCTTCGACGAGCTGATGCCCAAAACGTTGGCCACCGCCACCGTGGACCGGCTGCTGCACCACGCGCACCTCTGCCAGACCAGCGGCGACTCCGTGCGCCTGGCCCAAGCCCTGCACGGAAAAGGAGTCATGCCCTTGACCTGACGGCCTCAACCACCGGTGGCGGACTCCACCCCTCACGGGCAGATTCGTGTCCGCCACTGGGCAGTTCTTACTGGCCACCTACGGGCACTTCTCATGTCCGCCTACGGGCAGTTCCAACTGTCCATTGACA
>NZ_JBTBFV010000147.1:0-1603 GCF_054786995.1 Mycobacterium sp. ZZG | reverse complement strand
CCTCGATCTTTCACGTGGCGGGTAGTTGAGGTCTTTTCGTGGCGTGGGTGGGCGGTTCTGACGTGGGCGGCCTGGGGTTCCGGCGTTGCGTCTCGCCGGTGCTCCTGGGTCCTTTGCTCGTCGGAATGGTTTCTGTGTTTTAGGTGGGTTGCAGTGCGGTCCAGCCGAATTCGATGAGGTCGCTCCACGGCCAGCCTCTTGGCAGCCGTAGGTAGCGGCGACGCCCTGAGGTGATGATGCGTCCGGCGACGGCAAGCAGGCGCAGGCGTAGTCGTTTGGGTTCCCAGCCTCTGGCCGGGTGGCCGGTGAAGGCCAGGACTTGGGTCCAGACCAGCAGGTCAGCGGCCAGCAGGGTGATCTCCAGCCAGATCTGATTCTGGGCGAACCCGTGAAACGGCAGGTTGGTCAGTCCGGTGTCTTTGAGGTTGCGGATGCGGTCTTCCGCGCGGGCGCGTTGACGGTGCCGGACTTCGAGATCGCAGATCGACCAACCGCGGGTGTTGGTCGCAAAGCACGTGATCCGCCACCCGTTGTCATCGGTCAGGCGCAACTGCGCGCCGGGATGGGGACGTTCTCGGCGGGCGATGACCCGCATCCCTGCCGGCCAGCCTTTCAGCGTGTCGGGCAGGTAGCGGGTCAACTCAGCGACCTGGGCGCCCTCGCGTGGTGTGCCGTCGCCGTCGAGGGCAGCCCGCCACGCCCGCCGCGGGACCCGGCGCAGCGCTTCGACGATCGGGGGCATGCCGTAGAACCCGACTGAGTACTGCAGTCCCAGGTCGGTGATGTGGTGCAGGAAGTCCTTGACCCCGCCACCGGTGTCGGTGCGCACCAGCACCCGGGCCCGTTCGGGTTCGGGCAGTTGGGCCAACGCGGCATCCAGGACACTGATGTGGTCAGCAGCGCTGTTGGAGCCGGCTGAGCCGGGTCGCAGCAACCCGACCAGGGCTTCACCGGATCCGTGGCTGCCGTGGTCGACGAAGGCGAGCATGGGATGAAACCCGTATCCGTACTTGAAGGTTGGGGTGGCGCCCTGTTTGTCGCTGTGGGCGGTCACCAGGGTGGCGTCCAGATCGACGATGACCTGGCTGCCTGAGGTACCGGCCAGCGGTTGCTGGCGCCGCCATATGTGCGCGCGGGCTGCTGCCCGGGCCGCGCGGATCGCCGCAACGGCGGCATCGACGTCGCCGGCCAGCGTGGCGATCAGACGTGACACGGTGGCATCGGAGGCCACCGCCCCGAACAGCTCGGGCTGAGCACGCACCACCGCGATATCGGCGGCACAGTCACCGCCGAGTGCCACCGCGATCGCGACATCGGTGAGCACCTTGGCCGGGTCGTGCAGGGTTCGTGGTGCCCGCCACCGCTTCAAGACCTCTGACATGGCCTTTTCCAGTCCCGAGACGTGCAGCGTCCGAGCCAACAGCAGCCCGCCGGCCGACGAGACCAACGACTCGCGACCTGAATCCACCAGCAGAGAACGAACCGCGCTACGCTTCACCTACGGAGTGCCTTCCCGCTTTGTGAACATGGACCCTAGACAAGTCACATTTTCTCAAACAGGACAGGCACTTCCGTGCATTACAGGTCGTGTCAACAGCCTATT
>NZ_JBTBFV010000146.1:0-1625 GCF_054786995.1 Mycobacterium sp. ZZG | reverse complement strand
AACGAACCGCGCTACGCTTCACCTACGGAGTGCCTTCCCGCTTTGTGAACATGGACCCTAGACAAGTCACATTTTCTCAAACAGGACAGGCACTTCCGTGCATTACAGGTCGTGTCAACAGCCTATTCCACGAAACGTCGAGGCTAACTGGCTGTGGGTCGTGTCAATAGCCGGGTTTGGCGTGGAGTGGCGACATCCGGTGTTCGGGTGGTGTGGTGGTGCTGTGATAGCCGGTGGCCGGCTGAAAGCGGACGGGTGCCTGGCGCCCACGTTGACGTATGCGACCTCGTGGTGATCTGGTCATCTGGCGTCGTTCGGGCTGCCGTGGAGGCGAAGGGCCGGGTGCCAAGTGAGATGCGACGTTACCCGAGACGGGTCCGCCATAACCGAGGCGGCATCTGATCCGGCCCTTCGTCCCGTCCGTTCAGCGTGGCACTGCCGGCCGGGGTTGTGAAGAATGTTCTGCGAGCTCCTTTCGGTCAGGCTCCTACCGGGGGATTTAGCTCCAGCGGGCGGGGGTGTAGACGGCGTGGTCGCGGACCAGGGCGTGGGCGATGCGGTTGGCGCGGTGAGCCAGTGCGCAGGCGATGACTCCGCCACGCTTGCCTCTGTCCTTGAGTCCGTGTGCGTAGGTCTTGGCGGTCGGCTCGGTCAGCCATAAACCGATACCGAGATCGATGAGTGCTCGGCGCAGCGCCACGCTGCCCTCGCGGCTGATCGATCCGTCGCGGCGTTGGTGCGCGGACTCGTACTGCATCGGTGACAGGCCCGAGGCGCGGTAGATCTGCTTGGACCCCGGCCATCTGTTCGGATCACCGAGAGCGGCAGCGTAATTGGAGACGCGAACCACACCCCAGCCTGGCACCGACGTCAGGGTGCGAAACGGGCTTGACGGCAACAGCCGGGCGAGTTCGGCTTCGGCTGAGGCGATCCCGGTGTCCAGGTCGGTCAACAGGCTGACGTCAGCGGCCAGCACGCGTCGGGCCACCACGGCATCGCGGGTCGGCAGGGCGTCTTTGGCCGCGGCGACCAGACGCTCGGCGACCGGGCGGCGCAGCTGCACGTCGCGGGCGGCGGCGAAGCGGATCAACCGATTCACCCCCAACCCCGACAATCGCGCCGGATCGGTGAACTCAGCGGCGACCAGACGCCCGATCTTGGTGCCCAACACATCCGGCAACGCCAACGTCAGTCCGGGGAACGCCCGATCGAGTTGGGCGAGCAACTGATTCTTTGTCACCGTGCGGGTCGCGACCCGCCGCAACCGATGCTGGGCCCAGGCCGCCATCTCCCCGAGGAGCACCTCACGCTCGTCGATCACCCGGCCGCGACCGGCCAACACCAACTCGGTGATCGCCTCTACGTCGATCTTGTCGGTCTTCACCCGCCGTCGGCCCATCACCCGGCGCTGCTCGGCCACATGCGCGGGATTGAGTTCCACGACTTTCCACCCTGCTGGCCACCGGTAGTCGACCACGGGCCGGTGATAGTGACCGGCGGTCAAGTCCAGGGACGTGGTGTACGACGTCGTCGTGTGATTCTTCGAGGTGATGGTTCAGGTGGTCAGTGCCGCGGGGGTGGCCTCCTGTTCGGTCGGGGTGTCGTTGACGGTGCGTGATTTGCTC
>NZ_JBTBFV010000145.1:0-1660 GCF_054786995.1 Mycobacterium sp. ZZG | reverse complement strand
CCTCGATCCGTGGACTTGAGTGATTGATGTGTCTGCCATGGCTGGTTGTCGTTTGGTGGGCTTGTGAGCGTGACGTAACCGCTGGTCTGCCCAGCTTTTCCCTGTGCGCTCCGGTAGGGGCCTATTCGGCCAGGTGGTCAGGCTGTGGCCAGTAGAGGTGGATCGTAGCCGATGATGTTGCGCCACAGCGTAAGCCAGTGGTCAGCCCAGGGCCAGTGGCTCGGTAGGTGCAGAAGGGGTCGGCGTTGCGGTCGGACCAGGCGTGCGGGGACGGTGATGAGCTTGCGGCGCAGTGTGGCGCCCCGGGCGACTGCGTGGGCTCCACCGGCCAGGACGCCGGCGGCGCGCAGCAGGTTGTGGGCAATCGCGGCGCACAGGATCCACGCCGAGTTCGCTCCGAAACGTCCCGAAGGCATGTGAGCCAGGGGTCCATCGATCAGGTCGGCGAACACGGTTTCGATGATCGCGTGGCGGCGGTGGGTGATGTCGGCCGCAACGGTGGGTTCGTCGGTGTCGGTGAAGAACGGGTGATACCGCCACACCGGAAACAGCGCATCAGGAAAGCGGGCATCTTTGACCCGACGCACGATCAACCGGGCGGTCATCGGGTTGTCGGTGGAGGTGAAGGCGGTGTAGGTGGTCTCGGCGACTTCTGCATCGGAGATCCAGGCTCCCGTGTCGGGATCACGGACCGCTCCGGGGTATTCCACTGCAATCCAGGCGCTCTCGTCGATGGACTCGATGGCTGCAGCGACGGCGCGGGTCTTGGTCAGCACCAACGAGAACTGGGCACCGGCGCGGCGGCAGGCTGTGGCCACGGTGCTGTTGCCGTAGGCCGAATCGCCGCGCACCACAATCTGGCCGGTGACCCCGGCGGTGCGGGCGGTGGCGACGGCTTGGGCGATCATCCGGGCCGCACCCTTGCCGGAGTTGGCCTTCCCGGCTCGCAACCGGGCGCCGGTGATCACCGGCGCACTCGTGGCGGTGCTGATCGTGGTGACCAACGGCGACAGGCCCTTGCGCAGGATCTGCTTGCCCGCGATTTTGGTGTGTCCGTAGGAAGCACCTTGTTTGGCGTGGCCATAGACCGGACGCAGCAGTGAGTCGATGTCGAGGAACGCGCGCTCGTCGGCGCCAGGCAACAGATCGACCCGCGCGCAGAGTCCGGCCAGGTGCTCGCGCAAAACCGATTCGAGCTGGCGGGCGTGTCCGAAAGTAAACTCGCGCAACAAAGTTCCGATGGTCGAGGGTGCATACACGCCGCCGAACAGTGTCTTCATCCCACCTGCCCGCACCAGGTCGAGATCGTCAATGCAGTCCGCACCGGCACACATGCCCGCGATGACTGTGCTCAGCTTCGGTGCCGGGTTGGCCGCCCCGGACTTGATCCTCGGCTCGGCAATGACCACCTTGTCACGTAATAGCTGCGGCAAGGCAGTCTGGGCCGCCAGGGTCATCACCGGGACCAATCCAGCGCAGGACACGAGATGGTCATCATCGAAGACCGCCGACGACACAGCGAAACTATGGGACACTTTCACCGGAAGTGCCTTTCTGACCTGGACTGATTAGTGCGTAGAGAACACCAATCTTCCCAGTTCAAAGGGCACTTTCCTCATTCCGACACCCTGCGACCAGCCGATACATCGGTGGATCGAGG
>NZ_JBTBFV010000144.1:0-1661 GCF_054786995.1 Mycobacterium sp. ZZG | reverse complement strand
AGCCTCGATCCACTGATGAATTGGGGTAGGTGTGCCTCGCTGGGCTGTTGAGGGCTGGTCCTGGTCGCGGGCAGGGGGTATCTGCTGGTCTGTCCAGCTGTTCCTGTGCGCTCCGGTCGGGCCTTTCGGCATATGGTCAGGTGGTGGCGATTTCTGGTGGGCTGTAGCCGATGGTGTTGCGCCACAACGTGAGCCAGTGCTCTGTCCAGGGCCAGTGCGCTGGTAGGTGCAGGATAGGTTGGCGTTGCGGACGGGCCAGGCGGGCCGGGATAGTGATTATCTTGCGGCGCAGTGTCGCCCCGCGGGCGACCGCGTGGGCACCTCCGGCCAGGACGCCGACGGCGCGCAGCAGGTTGTGGGCGATCGCGGCGCACAGGATCCAGGCCGAGTTCGCGCCGAACCGCCCCGAGGGCATGTGCGCCAAAGGTCCGTCGATGAGGTCGGCGAACACGGTTTCGATGATGGCGTGGCGGCGATGAGTGATGTCAGCGGCGTCGACGGGTTCGTCGGAATTGGTGAAGAACGGGTGGTACCGCCACACCGGAAACAGCGCATCGAGGAACCGCGCGTCTTTGACCCGGCGCACGACCAACCGGGCGGTCACCGGAGTCTTGGTGGAACCGAAGGCTGTGTAGGTGGTTTCGGCGACTTCGGCATCGGAGATCCAGGCGCCGGTGTCGGGGTCACGCACAGCACCGGGATAGTTCACCGGGGTCCACGCGGTCTCGGGAATTGCGTCAATGGCGGCGGCAACTGCGGCGGTCTTGGTCAGCACCAGCGAGAACCGGACACCTGCTCGGTGGCAGGCGGTGACCACGGTGCTATTGCCGTAGGCCGAATCGCCACGCACCAGGATCTGCCCGGTGACCCCGGCAGCACGGGCGGTAGCGGCCGCTTGAGCGATCATGCGGGCTGCGCCCTTGCCGGAGTTGGCCTTGCCCGCCCGCAACCTCGCCCCGGCGATCACCGGCGCACCGTGGTCGGTGCTGATCGTGGTGATCAACGGTGAGAGGCCTTTGCGCAGGATCTGCCTGCCGGCGATCTTGGTGTGTCCGTAGCTGGCGCCCTGCTTGGCGTGCCCGTAGACCGGGCGTAGTAGTGAGTCGATGTCGATGAACGCCCGTCCGTCGGCGCCGGGCAACAGATCGACACGCCCGCACAGCGCGGCCAGGTGTTCGCGCAGGACAGATTCGAGCTGGCGGGCATGCCCGAAGGTGAACTCCCGCAATAAGGTTCCGATCGTCGACGGGGCGTACACACCACCGAAGAGGGTCTTCATCCCACCCGAGCGCACAACGTCTAGGTCATCAATGCTGTCCGCGCCGGCGCACATCCCGGCGATCAGCGTGGTCAGCTTCGGTGACGGATGGGCCGCACCCGAACGGATCCGCTCACAGGTGAACCGGATCTTGTCGGCCAATAGCTGCGACAGACCGGTCTGGTCGGCCAGGGTCATCACCGGCACCAGCCCGGCGCACGACACGAGATGTGCATCATCGAAGACCGCCGACGACACGGCGAACCTATGGGACACTTGCACCGGAAGTGCCTTTCTGAACGTGGGCTGATCGAAGTGTGGTAACTCCAATCATCCCAGCTCAAAGGGCACTTTCCTTACATCAACACCCTCCGAACAGGCGATTCATCGGTGGATCGAGGCT
>NZ_JBTBFV010000143.1:0-1672 GCF_054786995.1 Mycobacterium sp. ZZG | reverse complement strand
TTAGCCTGGATACACCGATCGGCGGTTGGTGTGGGGTTGAATCTGGTTGTGAGGCTTTGAGCTGATGTATAGGTCCCAGTGGGCGTGGCTGATCGCCCGATCTCGGTATCGGGTTGTTCCTGTTGGTGTTTCGCGTCGAAGGCCGGTAGGGAGTGGTCTGATTAGGCCGTGAGCGGCTGATATCGGCCGAAGAGGTTGCCGAACAGCAAGTTCCATGCGTGTTCCCAGGGCCAGTTGCGCGGCAGGTGCAACGTCAGCCGTCGTGCCGAGGAGGCGATGCGTGCGGGCACGGTGATCAGCGTGCGGCGGATGGTGGCGGTGCGGGCCTTGGCCAGCGTGGGGCCGGTGAGGGTGGCCGCGGCGCGGGTGAGGTTGAACGCGATGACCGCCAGCACCAACCATGCACTATTGGCCGAGAACCGGCCTGACGGTAGATGGGCCAGCGCGGAGGCTTTCAGGTCGGCGTGGACCTGTTCGATGATCGCGTGGCCGCGGTGAGTCTTGTCGGCGGTGACGGTGTCCAGATCGGTGGTCGTAAAGAAGGCGTGAAACCGCCAGGTGTCGAACAGGGTGGCCTGTCCATCGCTGGTGGGGTTCAGGTCGGGGATGCGGCGTACCACCAAGCGGCCCGGGACCTGCTGGTGGGTTTTCTTGGAGCTGAACGCGGTGAATCCGATCTCGGCGACCTCGGCCCGGGAGATCCATTGGCCGGTGTTTTCGTCGTAGACGGCGTCGGTGTACTCGATCGAGGTCCACGCATCATCGTTGATGGCCGCGATCGCAGCCTTGACTTTCGAGTCCAGGGGCACGGTGATCGACACCTCGGCGCCACCGCGCAGCGCCGCGCCCACGCTGCGGTGACCGTAGAACGCCGAATCGGCGCGGACCAGCGGCTTGCTGGTGGCCTCGGGTGAGCGCAGCCGTGTCACAGTGGACAGGGTGTCGCTGATCATGCGGGCAGCTCCGCGTGGGGAGCCACACGAGCCTTTGCGCAGGCGTTGGGCGGCGATCACCGGAGCACACTGACCGGTGGTGACCGTGGCCAGCAGGGCGTTGAGACCCCGGACTCCGGAGTAGCCGTAACCGGATCCTTGCTTGCTGTAGCCGTGGACTTCGATGATGGTGTCGTCGAGATCGACCAGCACGGGGCCGTCGATGCCGGCCAGCACCGGGGTGCGTTCGTGCAGGCTCGCCAGCACCCGCGCCGCGATGGCGTCGAGTTGGCGGACGTGGCCGAAGCTGAATTCCCGCAGGAACGAGCCCAGCGTCGAGGGTGCATACGGACGGTCGAACACCGTGCGCATCGCGCCGTGGCGCAGCAGGCGCATATCGTCGATGCTGTCCGCGCCAGCGACCATCCCCGCGACCAGCGCGCTCACCTTCGCCCCCGCGTTGGAGCCCTTGTCCGTGGGCACCGTGAGGTGCTCATCAGCCAACGCGGCCAGACCGCATTCTTGCGCCAACGCGGTGATCGGGACCAGTCCGGCGCACGACACCAGGTTCGGATCATCGAAGCGGGCCGCCGCGACGGGCCGAGTGTGAGATAGTTGCATCTACGAGATGCCCTTCGTAGTGGCTGAATTGGATCCTGAACAAATCTCATTCTCCCACCACGACAGGGCATTTCGCTGTTTCAACCCACCCAGGCCGCCACCTAATCGGTGTATCCAGG
>NZ_JBTBFV010000142.1:0-1694 GCF_054786995.1 Mycobacterium sp. ZZG | reverse complement strand
CCCGGATTTTTCGTCGAGGGTGATGGCAGTCGTGCGTTGAGATGCGATTGCGTCGCGAATCCGGTTGTGTGGTTCTGGGTATGGCGGGGTGGTCCCGTGTCGCCGGGTGGTGCGGGCTTTCCCAGTGCCGGTGGGTCTTTCGTGGTCGGTGGGTCAGGGGGCTTCGGTCATCGGAAGGCGGTGCGGATGGCTTGCCAGGCGGCCGCGATCTGGGCGGCCCAGCGCCAGGTGGCGTCGATACGTAGTCGGGTTCGGCGGGCGCCGCGGGTGATCCGGGCGGCCACGTGCAGGACCCGGTAGCGGAAGGTGGCGATCTCGGCGCGAGCCAGACCGGTGTGCTCACGGAATCCCAGAAGTCGGCACCAGGTGACCAGGTCGGCTGCGGCCAGGACGATTTCGAGCCAGGCGGCGTTGGGCCAGAAACCGTGGCACGGCAGATTCCGCAGTCCGGCGGCTTTGAGATCGCGGATGCGGTCCTCGACGCGAGCATGTTGGCGATGCCGTAACTCCAGGCCCGCGACCTGTCCAGGGACAATGCCGGGTTCGGTGTCGGTGATGAACGCGGTGACGCGCATGCCGTCGGCGTCGGTGAACCGCAGTTGTGCACCGGGGTGGGGGCGTTCTTTACGCAGGATCAACCGTGTCCCAGGCGGCCAGGAGTCCAGGTTGACCAAGGTGGTGGCCTCGGCGACCCAGGCGCCGTCGCGGATCCCGCCTTCGGTGTCGACTGCTGGGTACCAGCCGTCGGCGAGGTTGAGGGTGTCGACGGCATCTTGGACGCGGGTATCGACGGGATAGCCGAAGGAGAATCCCACCCCCTGATCGCGGCAGGCGTCGGCGAATTTGTGGGTGGCTCCGGCGGTGTCGCAGCGCACCAGAACTCTCGGCTGGTCGGGATCATCGCCAGCACTGGGGTCGGGTCGCCATCGTGGCGGCAACGCTGCCAGCGCCTGCGCCAGGACGATGATGTGGTCGGAGGCGGTGTTGGAGCCGGCGTTGCCGGTGCGCAGCAGCCCGGCCAGGGCTTCGCCGCCGGCGATCTCGGAGCGATCCAGAAACGCCAGCAGCGGGTGATGGCCGAAGGTCTTCTTCCACGTCGGCGTGGCGCCGTGCTTGTTGTCGGAGTGATCGATGACCAGGGTGGCGTCGATGTCGATGTGCAGCCACTCGCCGGCAGTTGGGGCGGCGCCGGCAGCCCACGCTGCTGCTCGCGCCGCGGACCGGGCTGCTCGCACGGCAGGCAGGTGGGCGGCGTCGATGCGCTGATCCACCAGCCGCCACATGGTGGTCGTGGAGGCTTTCGCGCCGAAGGCGTGTTCACGGTCGCCGCAGAGTTGGCCCACGGCGTCGATGCAGTCTGCGCCGTCGGCGACCGCGGCGGCCAGATCGGCGAACACCTCGCCGGGCGCGTACACCCACGGGCCGCGGTAGGTGTCGGCCAACGCGGCAGTGACCTGCGTCGATAGCCCGGTTCGGTCGGCGAGTTCCCGCAACATCGCCATCCCGGCATGCGACACGACGCCCTGGCCGTCGGCGGACACTTTGACCCTCGATGCGGCCGCGATATTCTTCACCTGCGAGGTGCCTTCCCGCTGGAACGATTGAACCCTAGAGAAGTCCAATTATTCCTTGCAGGACAGGCACTTTCGCGTATCTACACCCCATCGAACGCAAACTTCCGCGAAAAATCCGGG
>NZ_JBTBFV010000141.1:0-1699 GCF_054786995.1 Mycobacterium sp. ZZG | reverse complement strand
GGTGATCGGCGTCAAGAGGCGGTCATGAGGCGTCGGTGTCGAGTCGTTCGAGGAGTCCGTCGAAGACCTTGGCTCGGCCAACTTGGCCCTTGTGTGCGGCGTCGTCGCGTTGGGCTTGGAGGGTGGGACGGAACTCGATGGTGGTGACGAAGAAGCTGCAGGATTCGCAGATCGATTCGAAGTGGCAGTCCATGTCGACGGGCCGGGCACAGTATCCGTTGCCGAGCATGCGGCGGTGCATTTCGGCGCGGAGCTTGCGCATCTCGGAGCCTTCGTCGGTGTCGGGAAGGTGTGGCGGCTGGTCGTAGAGTGCTTCGACCTTTTCGGTGACGGAGAAGTACTGCTCGGCCACTGTCCTGTCGGCGATGCGGGCGTAGACCATGGTCATGGCGAGCGTTTTGTGGCCGAGCAGAGCGGCGATGGCGTCGTGCGACATGCCCCGGTTGATGGCCTGGGTCGCGAGGGTGTGGCGCAGTTGGTGAGCGGTGACATGTCCGATCCCGGCGGCTTCGGCGTGCCGGTCGAGCGCGGCCGTCACTCGGTGGCTGGTGATCGGGCGGTGGTTCTCGACGAGCAGCCGGCTGGTGCGGATGCCGGTGGGACGGTGGTTGTCGATCCAGTCGTCGAGGAGTTCTTTGAGTTGGGGGTGTAGTGGTATGTAGCGGTCATTGTGCATCTTGCCCAATGGGATTCGTAGCCAGAAGGCTGTGCCGATCTGGACCACGGCATCGGTGGTCAGTCCGAGTAGTTCGCTAATGCGGATGCCTGTGCGGGCGAGTAATTCGACGATCAGACGGGACAGGGGGTCGGTATCTGCGCGGGCGGCGCGGAGAAGTTTGGTGGCGGCCCCGTCGTCAAGGAATCTGGGCAGTGGCTTGTCGATGATCGGTAGGTCCCCGATGAAGACCAGCGGACGCACCGGTGCGTTCGGGTAGTCCCAGTCGGTGATCCGGTCGAAGAAGCAATGCAGGTTGATCAGAGCGTTCTTGATGCTGACCCGGTTCAACGGTTTCCCGGTACGTGGGGTGGGTGTGGTGGACAGCCACTTCTTGAACTCCTCGATGTGAACGCGTTGCAGCTCAGCGCAATTCGCGATCTGTGGGTGGGTGTCGGTCAACCACGAACCGAAGCGCCGCAGGTCGTGTTCGATGCCGGTGACCGTATTGGGTCGCAGGCTCAGGGTGACCTGCTCGATGTAGCGGCGAGCGGTGGTCGCGTAACCGTGTGTGATCGTCGCCCAACCGGTCGTCGCGACTGGCTGATGGTTCGACGGGCGCCGCCAGGTGGACAGTTTCTCGGCATGGAACAGGGTCAGCTGGAGCTGGTTGAACATACCCGCGAGGTTGCGGCCGGCCTCGGGCAGTCCCCGCATCCGGTAGCTCGCCAGGAGCGCTTCGCGAGCCGGGAAGAACTCTGTATCACCCACTGCGGCAGGAGGAGTCGCGGTCATCGCGGAGATCTTGGCCAGTAGATTCCACTGGCCGGTGATCCGCGAGCCGCTGATCTCGACTGTCTCGCACGCCTCGAGAAACCAGCGGTAGTCCTGCGGGCAGTGGGAACGTGCGGCGTATCCCAGATGCAGATTCAGCGAGCTGATCAACTCGGCATCGGCACGCAGCTGCCCGGTGACCATCAGCCAGGACGCGAATGAGCGCGCTTTCCCGACGACCTCGAGCCGCTGCGGCGAGGTCAAGCAATG
>NZ_JBTBFV010000140.1:0-1724 GCF_054786995.1 Mycobacterium sp. ZZG | reverse complement strand
AACGAACCGCGCTACGCTTCACCTACGGAGTGCCTTCCCGCTTTGTGAACATGGACCCTAGACAAGTCACATTTTCTCAAACAGGACAGGCACTTCCGTGCATTACAGGTCGTGTCAACAGCCTATTTCACGAAACGTCGAGGCTAAACGTCAACACACCATCGGCGTAGTGAGCATCCACACCGGCCGGCACACTGCCCCAACCGAGCTCGTCACCGGCGGCTGGATCGTTGATAGTGACCGTCGCGGATTCCAAAGCCTCAGAGTCCAGGTCGGTGATGACCACGATCGGGCTCACCGTGATCGGCGACCCGGCGCTGCCGGCCGCCACCGGGGAGACCACCACCAACGGTGCCACCTCGGAAGGCAACCCGACCACCGTGACCACCGTGCCCGCCGGCACCGAACTGGCATTCCCCTCACCATCAACCACGGTGAACGACACCGACTTCAGGCCTGGGCTTGTCGAGGTCAACGTCACCGACTGCAACAACTGCTGATACACCGCCACCGACGCGGTTCCGGTGAACGTCAATACGCCGCCGGAGTATTCCGCGGAGATCCCCTCCGGCACCGCACCCCAACCGAGCACATCACCGGCGGCTGGATCGTTGATAGTGACCGTCGCGGATTCCAAAGCCTCAGAGTCCAGGTCGGTGATCACCACGATCGGGCTCACCGTGATCGGCGACCCGGCGCTGCCGGCCGCCACCGGGGAGACCACCACCAACGGTGCCACCTCGGAAGGCAACCCGACCACCGTGACCACCGTGCCCGCCGGCACCGAACTGGCATTCCCCTCACCATCAACCACGGTGAACGACACCGACTTCAGGCCTGGGCTTGTCGAGGTCAACGTCACCGACTGCAACAACTGCTGATACACCGCCACCGAGGCAGACCCGCTAAACGTCAACACCCCGTCGGCATAGTGAGCATCCACACCAGTCGGCACACCGCCCCAACCGAGCACATCACCCGACGCAGGATTACTCACCGTGACTGTGGCTGAGCCGATCTCATCAGAGTCCAGATCGGTGATCACCACGATCGGGCTGACCGTGATCGGCGACCCGGCGCTGCCGGCCGCCACCGGGGACACCACCACCAACGGTGGTACCTCAGAAGCCAACCCGACAATCGTGACCACAGTGCCCGCCGGCACCGAACTGGCATTGCCGCCACCGTCAACCACCGCAAACGACACCGACTTTAGGCCCGCACCCGTCGAGGTCAACGTCACCGACTGCAACAACTGCTGATACACCGCCACCGACGCAGAGCCGGCAAATGTGAGGACACCGCCGGAGTATTCCGCGGCGATGCCCTCCGGCACCGCACCCCACCCGAGCACATCACCCGACGCAGGATTACTCACCGTGACTGTGGCTGAGCCGATCTCATCAGAGTCCAGATCGGTGATCACCACGATCGGGCTCACCGTGATCGGCGACCCGGCGCTGCCAGCCGCCACCGGGGAGACCACCACCAACGGCGGCACCTCAGAAGCCAGACCGACCACCGTGACCACCGTGCCCGCCGGCACCGAACTGGCATTGCCGCCACCGTCAACCACCGCAAACGACACCGACTTTAGCCTCGATCCACCGATGTATCGGCTGGTCGCAGGGTGTCGGAATGAGGAAAGTGCCCTTTGAACTGGGAAGATTGGTGTTCTCTACGCACTAATCAGTCCAGGTCAGAAAGGCACTTCCGGTGAAAGT
>NZ_JBTBFV010000139.1:0-1768 GCF_054786995.1 Mycobacterium sp. ZZG | reverse complement strand
ACCTGAGTTTGGACATTTTGCTTAGTACCCAGGTGTGAAGCCAAGATCGGTGAGGATCTTGCGCTCGGTGTCGGGAATCGCCGGCGGGAAGGTCTGGGTGGCCCCGTTGATAGTGATGGTCGCTGAACGCAGTGGCCGCAGTTGCTTGATGACCTTGGCGATCGACAGTCCGGTGCGCGATTGGATGGCATGAGAGACGGCCAGGGCGGCGAACACGATGGTCAGGTGCGCCTCGATGGCATCACGCATGCGGTTGAACATGGGCCGGGCATCGAGATCGGTCTTCGACATCCGAAAAGACTTCTCCACGTGCCAGAGGTCGTGGTACTTGGCGATGACCTCCGCAGCCGACATCACGGTGACCGGCACGTTGGTCACATAGCCCTTGAGCCCGACCAACGATTGGGCCCGGGCCAGACTGGCCTCATCGACGGCGCGGTCATCACCGCTGGTTTTGACGAATCGTGCTGTCTTGGACTTCTTCTCACCGGCGACGATCGCCCGGGCCCGGGCTTCTTGAGCCGCGAGGGTCTTCTGATCGCGGCGAGCTCTTTTGGCGGAGTACGACCAGATCGCCCGCCACGCACCGGTATCGCTGTCGGGGTTCCAGATGGGTTCAACACGCAACTTGGTGTCGTTGACGCGGGTGTTGCCGTGGCGCGGCGTCACCGTGTCGATGATCTGGCCGTCGGTGAAAACGTCACCATTCCAATGGAAGTGCGATTCCAGATCTCCGGGCGCCTTCGTCATGCGGGAACCCACGATGAACGACAACTCCTGCTCATCGAGGGCGGCGAGGTTGCTCTGCGACAGCATCCCGGCATCAGCGGCCACCACCATCGGTGCGCCGGCCAGGTTGTGACGGGCCAGGAAGCTGGTGATGATCGGCACGATCGT
The DNA here is from genome assembly GCF_054786995.1 of Mycobacterium sp. ZZG. Classification (NCBI taxonomy): domain Bacteria; kingdom Bacillati; phylum Actinomycetota; class Actinomycetes; order Mycobacteriales; family Mycobacteriaceae; genus Mycobacterium; species Mycobacterium sp. ZZG. The sequence goes on along the minus strand of NZ_JBTBFV010000139.1, from coordinate 871 downwards.
GGTGGTCTCAGCGGTGTTGCCTTCGAAACAGCCGATCTCCAACGGGAATCCGGTGCGGTCCACCAGCAGGCCGACGACGATCTGAGGATCAACCCGACGTTCCTTGGAGTAGCCGACTTTACGCAGCGCATCCTCGGATTCGGCTTCGAAATACAACGTGGTGACGTCATACAAGATCAGCGACAGCCCGCCGCAGTCAGTGGCGTAGGCGAAGCAGTTCTCGGCGATCACGTCGCGGTGCCCGCGGGCATGGATGTTGCGGACATGACGGTCGATGGTCTTGTAGGACACCAGCTGGGCACCAAGATCAGCGAGCACGCGGGAGGCGTCGAGCTTGCTGGTCGGCTCGACGATCCGGGCGATCACCAGATCCCGGAACACCGCGTCGCCGACGGCATCGAAGCCCAACCAGTCGTAGACGTGGCCGAGCAGGTCATAGAGCAGCCGCGAGGCGGTCCCGACTGTGCGTCCAGGTGGCGCCACGGGAGCCGCAGCCGCAGGCCCGGACCGCTCAGGGATCAGTGCCTGTGCACGAAAGTCAGCGACATCGGCCATCGATTGGGCTCGAGCGGCCACCTCGAAATCCAGCGCTACCTGGCCGCCGACGACCATCGCCTTGGCCTGCTCGAGCAGAATGCCCAGCTCAGCGTCGGTATGCGCGGAACCCAAATGGGCCAGGATCACCACCTTGCCCGCGTCCTTGCGGGCCACCTGCACCGCCACCGCGCCCGAGGCAGTGCGCACCTTCCGCACGTACGCCACCGCACGAACCTACCCCGATTAGTACCCCAAAACACCCACCAGCCAGAGCAACGCTGCAGGTCAAGCGACTACAGAATGTGAGAATCAGCCAAGGTGTCCAAACTCAGGT
>NZ_JBTBFV010000138.1:0-1778 GCF_054786995.1 Mycobacterium sp. ZZG | reverse complement strand
CTAGGAGTCTGCTGAATTAGTGGGTTGATGGGGCGGGGCGTCTCAAGCGCTCGTCGGCGCGTGTGTGAAGTCACAGGCAGGCCGACAGATTCGGGATTGCCCCGCCGTTTGGGGCGTGGCAATCCGATGTTCGCGCCGCAAGGCCGCCGGGATGTCTGGGCTTAGGCGATGGCCCAGGTGGTGCCGGTGTGGGTCAGGCCCATGCTGATCAGGCGGCGCAGGTTCAATGCGGCGGCGCGGTGGTGCAGCCAGTGGTTGTTCTTGCTGACGCCGCGGTAGCGGACTTTGCGGTTGCCGCGGGTCAACCAGGCGATCGAGCGTTCCACCATGGGGCGGTGTTGGCGGTACTCGGCCTGCCATTCGGGTGTGCGCGCGATGGCCCGGGCGGCACGTAGGTGCGGTTCGTGTTCGCTGATGGTGAGCTTTCGCCCACGCACTGCGGTGGTGCACAGGTGCCTCAAAGCGCATGACCGGCAATGCTTTTCGAATGCGGCTCCACCGCTAGGTCCGATGGGGATGGTGTGCTCGGCCGGACACGTCACGGTACGGGCCGCGAAATCGATGGTGAAGTCATCGCTGGTGAACCCACCCGGGACCGGGGTTCTCAGCGGGAGCGGTTTGATCACGGCGACATGCTTGAGCTCGGCCAGCGTCGCCCGTGCCTGACCGGTGCCGTAGGCCGAATCGCCGAGCACCCGCACCGCCGTCGTCTCGTGTGCCAGCAGCGCCAGTCCGATGACGGCTTCGTGATTGTCTTGTCCGCTTGCCTTGGTCAGCGCGCAGTCGGTGATGATCCCGGTATCAGGTTCGACCGCGATGTGGGCCTTGTATCCGTCCTGGCGGCGATGCACCGTCTTATGGGCATGGCGGGCTTCGGGATCCACGGTAGAGATCACCCGATCACCGGCCACCTTCTGCGCGATGCGCCACTGCCCGTCGGTGCCATCAGAACCCTCGACCGGTTCGACGTCCTGGCCGGCGACCAGCGCCAACAACGACACCGCCTCAGCGGCGCGCGGGCCCAGTTCCTGGTCGGGCAGATGCCCCAGCAGCCGGTGCGCATCGCCGACCAAGGCGTCGACAAGCTGGTCGCGGGCGGTTCTGTCGTTCCAGGCGATCGCCGGTTTACCCGGATCGCTGTAATCGTGGGCGGTGCAGTAAGTGGTGATCACCTCGCCGGCCCCTGGGACTTCACGCCCGACCCGGCGGATCGCAGCGATCAGCTGGGTTACGGTGTCCTGGGTGGACACCGCATCATCGAGCACGGTGGAGTCCAACGCTCGCCGCGTCTTTTTGGCCAACACACCGGTCTGCGCCACGACGGCCTTGACCGCCTCAAAGATCCGGTCCGGCGCCTGCGAGGCCGCCAGCCGGCGCCGCCAATAGGTCAGCGTGGTCGAGTGAAACGCCGGCGCGGTCACCGCCAACCCGCACGCGGCTTTCCAGCGCAGATCGAAGGTGACCGCGTCCACGGTCTCGCTATCAGAGAGCCCGTGCAGGGCCTGCAAGGTGATCACCGAGGCCATCACCTCGGCCGGCACGCTCGGACGCCCCCGCCGCGACGGGAAAAGATCAGCGAACATCGCCTCGGGAAACAACTCGTGGCGGTGTTCGGCCAGGAATACAAACATGCTGTCGGACTTCAGCAGATGCCCGGCAACCGACTCCGCATCCAACAGCTCACGCTGATCCTCAGAATGCCCCTGCATCCATTAATCATCTCGAGAACCCAGCCACAAACCCCGCCACCACGCCGGATTAATTCAGCAGACTCCTAG
>NZ_JBTBFV010000137.1:0-2037 GCF_054786995.1 Mycobacterium sp. ZZG | reverse complement strand
TGGGTGACTCCCAGAGATTTCGGTGGCCGCTGCAAGGTGGCGGCGATGATCTTGGACTCGTCAATCTCGGTCGGGCGCCCCGAGCGCTGCTCATCGACCAACGCCTCCACCCCACCAACCCGGTAGCGCTGCAGCCACTTGTCGACCGTCGGCCGTGACACCCCCACCACCGCGGCAATGTCGGCCTTCGCTGTTCCATCGGCTGACATCAAACACATCCGAGCCCGCCGCGTCAGACCGGCCGGCGTCGTCGAAGCCCGCACCAACCCCTCCAACCGTGCCCGATCCCCATCAACCAACAACAGCGGAGCCGCAGCACGATTCACCATTCCCACATACTATCAAACGTAAACTATTTTATCCCCCGGACCACTAGTCCTCGCGGCACGGGATTCGCCGTCACGACACCACGGATTCGCAGATACTCGTAGAGCCCGGCGATGCTGGACAACCGGCGCTTGATGGTGCGCGCCGACAATCCCTGCTCGCCGTCCTCGATGCGTACGACCGTCGCACCCCGACGCGGCTGACGCTGCTGCTTGAGGAAGTCGAGCACGTCATCGACGCTGACCTTCTCGGGTTCTCGGTCGACGACCTCGAAGAACACCTTCAGGTCGTAGGCGGTCGCCAGGACTGTGTTCGGTCGCGCCCGCGTGGCAACCAATTCGAGATAGTCGTCAACCAACTCGTGCCCGAGTGACACCATTCGGCCGCCGGTACTTGCGCCGCGCACCAGACAGGGATCGAACACCACGCACCTCCCGAGTCGAGGGTCCGCCTGCCCTGTAGCTATCACCAGCAGACACGCCGAGATCACCTGCATATCGTGACCAGTGCACGTAGGCGGCGGTCTCTCGTTCGACCTCGCCGCGGTCCTTCCAGGCGCGGCCGGTGTCGATCAGTTCGGTCTTGTACAAGCCGATCGCCGACTCCATGAGCGCGTTGTCGAGCGCATCGCCGACCGATCCTATGGATCCGGTGATGTTGGCCTCGGTCAGCGCAGCGGTGAATGCCAACGATGTGTACTGACTGCCCGCATCGCTGTGATGAACCAAACCGGTTGCGGTGAAGTCGAATCCGGATCGGCGGCGGGCGAACAACGCTTGCTCGACAACACTCGTCACCAACGGTGTGTGCTTGCTCGCCATGACTCGCCACCCGAGGATGCGTCGCGAAAACACATCCACGAGGAACGCGACGTAGACAAACCCCGCCAATGTACACACATACGTGAAGTCGGCCACCCACCACTGATCCGGATGTGTCGGTGTATCCCATTGTCGTTCAACATGATCAGGGAATCGTGGCGCCCTATCGTCTCGGTGGGTCGTGGTGGTGCGATGGCTGCCGCGTACAGCACCGGAGATGCCGCAGATCCCCATCAGCCGGCCGACCTGATCACGACCCATCACGTGACCGGCGCGCCACATCGTGTGATACATCTTGCGCACCCCGTACACACCGCGGTTCTTCTCGAACTGCTGGTAGACGGCATGAGCGGCGTAGGCCTCCTCGAGCATCGCTGCCGAGACCAGGCCACGCTGCTTGTGGGCATAGTAGGTGGATGGGGCAATCTGCATTCCGTACTCGGTGAGTACCCGGCAGATCGGATCGACCCCGAACCTGTCCCTGTGATCGTCGATGTACTCGACGATCAACGAAGTCGGCGGTCGATCTCCGCCGCGGCGAAAAACGCCGACGCCGTCTTCAAAATCTCATTGGCTCTGCGCAATTCGGAATTCTCACGACGCAGCTCACGCACCTGAGCATCCAACTCCCCACTGGTCGTACTCACCCCCGAGGAGACCACCGGCGTGTCCTTCTCGATCCAGTTACGCAGCGTCGCCTGATTGATATCGAGCATCTCGGCGACATGCCGGCGCGCCGCCGACTTCGACCCGCCCACCTCGCCGAGCCGATCCTGATACATCCGCACGGCACGCTCACGCGTCTCCTGGTCAAACTTCCGTGGTGCTCCCATAACAGCATTCTCCTGGTGAGATCACGGTCTCCACCAGACCCAGGACGGTTCAGATC
>NZ_JBTBFV010000136.1:0-2218 GCF_054786995.1 Mycobacterium sp. ZZG | reverse complement strand
GCCCGGGCCGCCGGCACCGCCGACCGCCCCACCGGAAGCACCCTCGAGTGCCGCGCCGCCACCGGGGCCACCACCGGGCACGCCGGCTGCGGCCGGGGCAGGCAAACCCGGGGCCGGGACTGCGCCGGCCTCACCGAAGACCGGCGCGCCGGGAGCCGGGGCCGGCGGAAGAGCCGCACCGGCGGGCACCGCGCCAGGTCCGTCCGGGGCGGGCAGGGCCGGCGGAAGAGCCGCACCGGCGGGCACCGCGCCAGGTCCGCCTGGGGCGGGCGGAAGCGGAGGCAGGGCCGCGCCGCCGTCGCCGACGACGGGCAGGCCGGGAACCGGCGGAACCGGTGGAGCCGGATTGGCGACGGGTACACCTGCCGGGGCGCCAGGAACCGGAGGAAGCGGCGGGGTACCGCCTGCGGTCGATGTCACCGTCGGGGTTCCCGGAATGGGGGGCGCCGGCGGGGTCGCACCCGAAGCCGGGGTCACCACCGATCCGGGCGGCGTACCCGGAACAGGCGGTGTCCCAGCGCTTGTCGAGCCCACCGCCGGAGCGCCCGGCACAGGCGGGGACGGCGGTGTCGCACCCGCGGCCGGTCGCAGCACCGAGGCCGGCGGTGTCGGGGGCGACGGCGGCGTACCGATCGACGACGAGGAGCTGGCCGGGGGCACGACGACCGGCGGAGCCGGCTGGCCCGGGTTGGTGAACGATCGCGCGGTGTCCGTCAGAGCCTGCGGGATGTCACCCGGACGAGAAACGATCTGCTGGAGGATGCCCACGCACGGAACGCCGCCCCGGGTGGGGTTCGCGTTTGCCGATGGGCCCAGCAGCGGGGCGCTCAAGAACAATCCCGCGCTGCCCATCATGACAACGACGATGCTCTTTTTCGTCCGAGACATGTGCCCCCAGTCCTTCTGCGTCCGTGCCGTGCGAATTACATCCGCGTAGTTACGGGGCTTACTGAACCGACAATTTGCGGAATCACCGACGCGACAGAACCGGCGTTATCCAACCGTTGTGAAGGAGAGGCAATCCCGTCACAGAACGTAGCGGCGTCCCAGCGCGCACAAATCACCCTCACGCTGGCCAGACGCGACGGTACAGCACGGATGCCGCGTCACCGGCCCGGTGGTCACGGCAGCGGCGCGCGCCACGTCAGGACGGTCCCGCCCTCGGGGAAGGGTTGGACCGCGAAGCTACCCCCGGCGTCGCGGGCGCGCTGCGCGAGATTGGCCAGCCCGCTGCCGGTGACGTCGGCCCGAATATTGCGGCCGTCGTCGCGGACGTCGATCACCAGATCGTCGTCGACGGTGATCGTCACCGCGACGACGGTGGATCCGGAGTGGCGAACAGCGTTGCTGACCGCTTCGCGCACGACAGCCTCGGCATGGTCTGCCGGCGCGGCATTCCCGACCGACAGCGGTCCGGCGGACTGCACCGACGTACGGATTCCCGAGCCCGGAAACGCCGACCGCCCCATCGAGTCGCTGGCGCAACCGGGGGATTGGTCGACGATCCGCCGTGCAGGTCGAAGATCGTCGTACGGATCTCCTCAATGACCTCCTGGAGGTCATCCACGGAATCCGAAAGCCGCTGCCGCACTCAGTTCCCGCATTCTGCGCTGAGCGCCGGTCGGCTGCCACACCAGTGCGGCCTGATCGGCGAACGCCGCCATCATGTCGAGTTCGTCGGACCGGAACGGTTGCGCGCCAACATCTCTGACGGCGATCAACACGCCAGGAACGGCGTCGACGGCCCGTAACGGGAGCACCAGCGCCGGTCCCGCCGCGCGAGGTCGGTCCCGGACAGCACTCGGTGCCGATGTCGCGCGTGGCCGCGATCCATTCCTGACGGGCGCGCGACTGCTCGTAGAGCCGGGCGTTCTCGATCGCAATGCTCGCCGCCGCCGCCAACGCCTGTACCAGCACCTCGTCGTCTTCGCTGAACGGCTCACCACCTATCTTGTCGGTCAGATACAGGTTGCCGAACACCTCGTCGCGGATGCGCACCGGGGCCCGAGGAAAGTATGCATCGGCGGATGGTTGGGCGGGAATCCCACAGAGGCCGCGTGCGCCGAGATATCTTCCAGCCGAATCAGTTAGCCTCGATCTTTCACGTGGCGGGTAGTTGAGGTCTTTTCGTGGCGTGGGTGGGCGGTTCTGACGTGGGCGGCCTGGGGTTCCGGCGTTGCGTCTCGCCGGTGCTCCTGGGTCCTTTGCTCGTCGGAAT
>NZ_JBTBFV010000135.1:0-2302 GCF_054786995.1 Mycobacterium sp. ZZG | reverse complement strand
ACCCAACGGCTACTGCCAGGACCTAACCCCCGATCGGGCCGAAGCGCTCTACTACCATCGCCAACGGCACCCTCATGCCGAGGAGGCACTCAGATAAGAGAACCTCCCGACATGCCGGGGCGGATCACATCGCTTCCATCACCTCAAGTGGGCCGGCATCGGCGACGTCAACTTCGGGCTGTTCACCCTGGTCTGGGACCACCTGATGCGCACCTACTCCTATAACCCCACCCGCCGATTCGACTCCACCCAGCTCGGCATGGCCGCACACCCCGACTACCCCACCGCGTACGGGCGGCAGCTGATACACCCCTTCACCCCCGCCGGAGGGTGCAGCCTCAAGTCCACCACAGCGACGAAGGACCGCACCGCGACGAGACCAACACCGGAGCAGGGCTGAGAGGGACCAGCGTCTAGCGCTCCCGGACCGTGATTGCCTCAAGCGTTCCCGATCAGCCCAGAACGCGTACTAGACCCATAGCCTTCTACGTGGCCTATTGCGCGCCACGGTCCGACGATCGACGAACAAAGGATCGGCAGCCCGTTCGGCGCCTGCCAGAGCTAGCCGGATGCCATGTCGGGCAGGCCAGAGCGCAAGTCTGCGTCTTTACTGAATCTTCATCGAAGGACTAAGAAAGCCAAATGACGCATCAGCACACTTGAACCATATTCGTGAACGGTGCACCGCCGCCCGCGAACGGCCGTCGCGGCGCACGCAGTGCCCGCTCATCAGCGATGTCAACATTCGGATACGGAGACCACACTGATGCCGCAGGCGACTTGCCTCCCACCGTTTCGCAGGACGGCGCAGTGGCTGCGGACGGCCGTCCTAGCGATGGCGGTGCTGCTGATCGCGGCCGCGTGCAGCTCGTCGCCGGCCGCCGCGCCCCAGCCCGAGGTCATCACTGATAAAGGCACCCCGTTCGCCGACCTGCTAGTGCCCAAATTGCAGGCGTCGGTGACCGACGGAGCGATCGGCGTCGCGGTGGACTCCCCTGTTACCGTGTCCGCCGGTGACGGCGTTCTCGGCCAAGTCTCGTTGACCAACGAAGCCGGCGAACTCGTTGACGGACAGCTCAGCCCCGATGGCGTGTCCTGGTCGTCGGCCGAGCCGCTGGGATACAACAAGCAGTACACCCTTCATGCCCAGGCCCTTGGACTGGGCGGCGCGACCACTACGACAGCGACCTTCGAAACCCACTCGCCCGACAACTTAACGATGCCCTACGTCCTGCCCAACGACGGGGAAACGGTTGGCGTGGGCCAACCCATCGCGATCCGCTTCGATGAAAACATCACCGACCGGATTGCGGCGCAGCAAGCGATCAACGTGACCACCAACCCCCCGGTCGAGGGAGCCTTCTACTGGCTCAATAATCGCGAAGTACGGTGGCGCCCAGCCGAATACTGGAAACCGGGAACAAAAGTAGAGGTGGCGGTCAACGCCTACGGCGTCAACTTCGGTGACGGGATGTTCGGTCAGGATGACGTCACTACCCGGTTCACCATTGGTGACGAGGTCATCGCCACCGCCGATGACGCCACCAAAACGATGACTGTGCGGCGCAATGGTCAGATCGTCAAGACCATGCCCATCTCCATGGGTAAAGCCAAGACCCCGACCGATAACGGCGCCTACATCATCGGAGATCGTTACTCGTTTCTGGTGATGGATTCGTCCACCTACGGAGTTCCGGTCAACTCTCCTGACGGATACCGCACCGAGGTGGAGTGGGCGACCCAGATGTCCTACAGCGGGATCTACGTGCACTCTGCACCGTGGTCGGTGGGCAGCCAAGGTATCGCCAATGTCAGCCACGGATGCCTCAACGTCAATCCGGCCAACGCCCGCTGGTTCTACGACAACACCCGACGCGGCGACATCGTTGAGGTCATCAACACCACCGGCCCCACGCTGTCGGGGACAGACGGTTTAGGTGACTGGAACATCCCTTGGGATCAGTGGAAAGCCGGCAACGCCAACCTCTGAAACTCAGATCAGCAGCGGAGACTCACAACCGCCGCCTCCCAGTCACCTCGTGGCACCAGGTACGCGTGTCGACAGGACGTTTCGCATCCACCGAACCGGGTTGCGAACTGCCGAGCGTCACCCAAGCATCGCGCCGTGGGGCCCACGCAGCACAGGTAGCGCAGCCCTTTCCGCTACGGCACCTTGGTTGCGTCCAGCAGAGTGGTGTACGAGTCGGACCTGATCGGCGGTACCGGCGTGTCGTAGCCGAGTGATTGAAGGTCATCGCGTGATTCTTCGAGGGACCGTCCAAAGTCACTCGAGCAAAGGAAT
>NZ_JBTBFV010000134.1:0-2367 GCF_054786995.1 Mycobacterium sp. ZZG | reverse complement strand
CTTCCGCACGTACGCCACCGCACGAACCTACCCCGATTAGTACCCCAAAACACCCACCAGCCAGAGCAACGCTGCAGGTCAAGCGACTACAGAATGTGAGAATCAGCCAAGGTGTCCAAACTCAGGTAGGAGACTTCCGCACGATGGCACACTCCATGCTCACCGATGCAGCGATGGTGCGGTGGTTGGACGGTCAATCTAATCGGGTGAGGTCGCCTAACGAAAACCTTGCACGTGAGTTCCTGGAGTTGTTCGCGCTCGGCCATGGTAACGGTTATACCGAACAGGATGTAGCACCACGTTAGTGAGCAAACGCCGTGACACCGGAGCCAAGAAAGTGCTTGGCGTTGTTGGGGATTTGGATGCAGATGGCTTTTGCGATGCAGTACTTTCCCATCCTAATTCGGCACGGTTCATTGCGGGTCGGCTTTGGCAGCAATTGGCTGCAGACTCGCATTTACCCCCGAAGGCGACAATGGACCGCCTGCTGCGAGCTTACGGGCCAGATATGAATCTTGGAGCGCTCACAAAAGCGGTCCTGACCGACCCGCACTTCCACAAACCGTCGTCGACAGTGATTATCGGGCCTGTGGAGTGGTTGATCGGGCTACACCGAACCGTTCGTGTGCCGATTGATACAGAGAAAAAGGTCAAGAGGACGGTCTCTGTGCTCAAATCACTCGGACAATTGCCCTTCTATCCGCCTAGCGTTGGCGGTTGGCCGGGCGGCCAGACGTGGCTCTCGGCCGCTGCTGCTGGAATCCGTCTTCGCACCGCTGCGAGGGTGATAGACGATGACGGCGACATCAGCGTGGTAGCAGAGGCCGGTACCAGCGACCGACTTGATGCTGTTGGTTACCTTCTGGGTGTCGGTCACTGGTCCAATAGCACCGCGAAGGCCCTCAAACCACTGAGCAAAGATCCTTCTTCGCTCGTCGCTGCGGCAGTGAACTCGCCGGAGTACCTGGTGTCTTAAAGGAGATTGCATGTCTACGCTCAGCCGTCGAGGATTTCTGAGAGGCTGTGCCGGTATCGGCGTCGCTGGAGCCCTCGCGGCAGCCAGTACTCTTACCTGGACCGAGTTAATGCATGCGCTCGGGCCTATCCACTCGACCCAGATACAGGCATTCTGGTCATAATTTCGTTGTACGGCGGGAATGATGGCATAAACACGTTGGTGCCTCTCGCCGACGACGCTTACCAGGATGCCCGCCCGGAGCTGGCATATGATCCGGACGAGCTCATACAGTTGGATCCTGAATTCGGTCTTAATCCAGCTATGCCAGGCATGGCGGAAATGTTTGAATCGAAAACCCTAGCAATAATCCGGGGTGTTGGTTACCCGGAGCCGGATCGTAGCCACTTCCGCTCCATGGATATATGGCAAAGCGGGTCGACGGACAATGGCGTGGAAAGTGGGTGGATCGGACGATGGCTGGACTCATCACCCGATGATCCCCTACGCGTACTAAACATCGGATCGGTGCTTCCAAGGCTTGTTGTCGGCGAGAAGACGTCCGCTGCTGCGTTTTCAACGCAGGTTGTTCCACCGAGAGGCACCGCCAGCTTCATCGAATCGCTAGCTTTATGGGATCCGGAGGACAGTCGGCCAATGGCAGCTGTTCGCGACTCCTACAGAGCGGTGCCTATAGTCGCAGACGCCTTATCGCCCTTATTTGCCGATGTGGATGACGGTGGTCCGGAAAGCGAAACGGGACCCAACAGCAACGGCTTAAATGTTCAGCTAAATACCGTTGCGCGGTGCATCGCAGCGGGTGTTCCAACAAGGGTCTACAGCGTATCGCTCGGCGGCTTTGATACACATGCGGACCAGCGCGACGATCACCAGAGGCTGGTCGGCGTCCTTGATAAAGCGGTGACTCGCTTTATCAAGACGATTCGTAATAATACCGCTGGAAAAAATGTAGTTTTAATGGCTTACTCGGAGTTCGGGCGCCGGGTGGAAGCAAACGCATCAGATGGCACTGATCACGGCACAGCTGGCCCTGTCTTTATCGCTGGTGATCGCGTCCGCGGCGGTTTCTATGGAGACGAGCCCAGCCTCAGTGACTTGGAAGACGGAGATTTGAAAATCACGACTGACTTTCGAAATATTTACCACGAGTTGATTGAGTATACGCTCAGGTCAGACCCCGAACCGGTCCTAGGTACTGGAAGCAAGAATCTCGGCTTCTTAAAACGTGACTGATTTGGAAATGATGGCTGATATCTGGGTCCCTAAGTGTTGACCGTCCCTCTGTGTGACGACCACGGCGGGGGTGATCGTCATTGAAGTTGTCGAAATCCCGGGTCGGGGACGGCGGTCGTCTGCATCATCAGCGTGCCCACGAACGGACCCCGCGCTGG
>NZ_JBTBFV010000133.1:0-2506 GCF_054786995.1 Mycobacterium sp. ZZG | reverse complement strand
CTTCCCGAACCAGCGCGCCAACGCCGGCTCATGATCGGACCTTCGGATATTCAGATCATCCTCGGGAAGGTGCGCCCACTTTCACGCCCCCACACCGAGGCTCATCCACAGGTTCTGATCATTGCTCCTGATGTGTGGGACGGGCTCTCTACGGGCCTTGGAATCCCTAGCGGCACCGATGTAGTCGTCGCCTTGGACGGATCACACAACCGGGACTGCACCGCGCTACTCGTCGGGCAGATCGGCTCGGTGCCGCACTTCGACACCCTGAAGGTGTGGAGCAATCCCGGCACCCCCGGTTGGTCGGTCCCAGTTCTAGAGGTTGAAGAATCCATCAGGCAGGCGTGTCAACGGTGGAATGTGAGAGAGCTTGTAGCCGACCCATTCCGGTGGGCTCGCTCGCTCCAGGTTTTGGCCGGCGAAGGTCTAACCGTCAGTGAGTTTCCGTGGAGTCCGAGCCGCGTCACGCGGGCTACGACCGATCTGCATAGCGCTGCGGTAAACGGAGCATTCACCCATTCTGGCGAAGAGACCTTCCGCTCACACGTGCTTGCTTCCACCGTTCTGGAAACCGATAACGGGCTGCGGATTGGGAAGACCTCGCGGAGTCGTAACGCCGCCAAGGTGGATCTCTGCGCCGCCCTCGTGATGTGTCACTCGCGGGTCACCTGGTATGCCACCCGCCCACAGAAGAAACGCAAGGTGTATTCCTTTTGACAACTCCCGATGTGCTGGTCGCCCATTTGCAGGCGCTCCTAGCTCCGCAGCATCTTTATGCCTGGTTGCGGGACTACTACGAGGGCCGATCACCGTTGAGCTTCCTCAGTGCCGATCAAAAGGTGGCGCTAAAGAACTTCGACCGGATCTCCTCAAACGTCTGTGAAACCACGGTCACCAGCATTCAGGAACGGCTACGGGTTTCCGGCTTCACCATCACTGATGCATGGGACCTGTACGTTGCCAACAACTTCGATCAGCGGGCAACCAACGTCCACCGTGACGCCCTGCTCTACGGCGGCGGGTACGTGACGGCATGGAAAGACAACCGTGGACGCCCGTCCATCAGTATCGAGTCTCCTGACCGTTTCGTGGTCGTGCGCGATCCCATCACCGACGAAGTGGTTTCTGGCTGCAAAAGGGTGATCACCGACAAGGCTGTGGAGGCGTGGCTGTACTTCGGTGACGAAATTCAGCATTGGCGCGTAGATAGTCCGAGTGCCTCCACTGCGGGTTTCTATCTGGTGGATTCCGTGGAGAACCCGCTAGGTGTTCCGCCTATCGCGGTGGTTGGCCATGAGGGTGAGCGCAGCGTTATCGACAACGTGACCACCCTTCAGGATGCGTTGAACAAGGCTCTGCTTGACGGGCTGACCGCCAGCGAGAGTGCGGCTTTCCCGCGCCGTTGGGCCAGCGGTATCAGCCCCGAGGAACGTCCGGTCCTAGACGATGACGGCAACCCGGTCCTGGACGAGGGCGAGCCGGTGGTGGAGTTGGTCAACCCGCTTACCGAGGATCGGTTGAAAACGTGGATCTCCGACGACGCAGACAGCCGGTTTGGCCAGTTGGACGCAGCCGACCTCAACGCCTTTGAATCGTTGGTGCGGGTGATTATGTCTCAGGTTCAGATGGTCACCGGATTGCCGGCTCATTACGTTGGTGTTCTGCAGAATTCGGTGACATCGGCTGATGCGCTCAGAGCTGCTGAGGCTGCGCTTGTTTCGCGGGTGGAGGCCAAACAACTGCATTACGGGACAGGGCATGAACGACTGGCTCAGCTCCTGTTGGCGATCCGTGACGGCGGTGAGCCCGACGACATCCCTGTCCGCGTGCAGTGGGCACCCGCCGATACCCGCTCTGTCGCACAGGAAATGGACGCCACCGTGAAGGCCGTGCAGGCGGGGATCTATCCCGTCACCTACGCCTTGGCGAAGCTCGGGCACAACGAAGACGAAATTCAAAAGATCATGGCTGACCGCGAGGCAGAGATCCGTACCGGCCAGCGTGCCGAAATGGACAGCTACCTTCGCCTTCAGATGGGAATGGGATAAGTGGACGAAAACGACGCCCCAGTTGACACAGAGACGGACGAAACCAACCTCACCGAGGTGGATACGCCCGAGACTGACACCGATTCGGCACAAGCGAATACAGACACGTTCTCTCGTGAGTATGTAGAGGGTCTGCGCAAGGAGAGCGCCGGATACCGCGACCGCGCCAAGACCGCTGAAACTCGTGTAGACGAGCTCAGCAGGGCACTGTTCCTCGCCAAGGTTGCCGCAACCGGAAAGCTCTCCGACCCAACCGACCTGGAATACAACGCCGATCTGTTGGACGACCCCGAAGCACTCGACATAGCGATTGACGTCCTCACCGAATCTAAGCCTCAATCCGTGGATCGGCCTTCCTGATGGTGGCCGGGGGTAATTTCGGTGGCTGGGTTTGGTGCGGGCAGGTGGGATCCGCTGGTCTGCCCAGCTTTTCCTGTGCGCTCCGGTAGGGGCCTGTT
>NZ_JBTBFV010000132.1:0-2610 GCF_054786995.1 Mycobacterium sp. ZZG | reverse complement strand
ATGCGATTCTACAATCATCAACGTAGGCACTCGGCGATCGGTCAGCGCTCACCAATTAGCTACGAACGCACCATGAGTGTCACCCTGGAAGCAAGCTAACCGCGTCCACTTTTTCTGGGGAACCCCACACCCAACGTGCTGCTGGTCGCGGACTTCACCTACGTACGGCTGTCGGGCGGGGCGTTCGTGTACACCGCGTTTGCCATCGACGCCTACGCGGGCCGGATCGTGGGGTGGACCTGCTCGGCGAGCAAGGAGGACCGGTTCGTGCGTCAGGCGATCCGCCACGCCGCCCAACTCCGTATCGACGAGGGTAATCCATTGTTGGGCAATACGATTCACCATAGTGATGCGGGCTCTCAAGGCGGATTCAACTGGTCGTCGCAACACCTTGATCACGGAGGTGTGGTGTGGCCAAGCGTAAGGACGCGGAATCGGTTGGTAGGCGACGGCAGTGGGCGGCTGACCGTGCGTTGCGGCCTGCGATGCGCTCACCAGGGCGCCCGGACCCGTCGCGGTCGGTGCAGCGTCAGTTTTGGCGGCTGATCGCCCAGGGTGTCTCCACCGACGACGCAGCCGCAGAGGTCGGCGTGTCGACACCGGTGGCGACCAGGTGGTTCCACCACGCTGGCGGCATGACGCCGATCAGTCTGGATGAGCCCACGGGCCGGTATCTGTCGTTCGCCGAGCGGGAGGAGATCGCACTGCTACGCGCCCAGGGCGCCGGGGTGCGTGAGATCGCCCGCGAGATCAAGCGTGACCCCTCGACAGTTTCGCGGGAACTGCGGCGCAACGCAGCCACCCGCAGCGGCACGCAGGTGTACCGCGCAGGGGTGGCGCAGTGGAAGGCCCAGCAAGCAGCAAAGCGCCCGAAACCCGCGAAACTGGCAGTCAACCCGCAGCTGCGTGAGTACGTGCAGCAGCGGCTCGATGGCAGTGTCCGCGGACCCGACGGCACCGCCGTCGCAGGTCCGCAGACCAAGGCCTGGAACGGCCGCAACAAGCCGCACCGACAAGACCGACGGTGGTCGACAGCATGGAGCCCGGAACAGATTGCCCACCGCTTACCGCTGGATTTCCCCGATGATGAGTCCATGCGCATCAGCCATGAGGCGATCTATCAGTCCTTGTTCATCGAGGGGCGTGGGGCGCTCAAACGGGAATTGGTCGCGTGCCTGCGGACCGGTCGTGCGCTGCGGGTCCCGCGGGCCAGGACACAGAACAAACCGCAGGGACATGTCACCGCGGACGTCGTGATCAGCAAACGCCCTGCCGAAGCCGCCGATCGCGCAGTTCCTGGGCATTGGGAGGGTGATTTGATCATCGGTGCGGGCCGGTCGGCGATTGCCACCGTGGTGGAACGCAAGAGCCGCTCGGTGATGCTGGTTCACCTTCCCCGCCTCGAGGGGTGGGGTCTGGCGCCGCCGGTGAAGAACGGGCCGGCGCTCAGCGGCTACGGCGCCGAGGCGATGAACGCTGCCCTGATCGCCTCACTGGCACAGCTACCCAAGCAGCTGCGTCAGACGTTGACATGGGACCGCGGCAAAGAGTTGGCCGCGCACGCCCAGTTCACCTTCGACACCGGAACGAAGGTGTTTTTCGCCGACCCGCACTCGCCATGGCAGCGGCCTACTAACGAGAACACCAATGGCGTTCTGCGTCAGTACTTTCCGAAAGGCACCGACTTATCTCGATGGTCGGCTCAAGACCTCGAAGCGGTCGCACTGACGCTCAACAACCGACCCCGAAAGGTCCTCGGCTGGAAGACTCCCGCCGAAGTCTTTGCCCAACAGCTACACTCACTCCAACAACCCGGTGTTGTGAATCGCCCCGGGTTTGATGCGCACCGGTTATTGGTGTGCAGCCCTTGAGTTGGCCGCGTTTGTAGCGTAGTGGACGTCTTCGTACTCGATGGGTGGGATGCGGCCCAGGCGGTGCATGAGGCGGTCGGCGTTATGCCAGTGCACCCACTCGGCGGTGAGCAGTTCCACGTCGGCCAGACGGCTCAGAGGACCGCGACGAAACGGTGAATCATCGCGGACGGCTTCGGTCTTGTAGAGCCCTATGGTTGTCTCTGCCAGTGCGTTATCGAAGGCATCCCCGACTGTCCCGATTGAGGCCACCAACCCAGACAGCGACAGGGTCTCGCCGAACCGCACAGACGTATATTGAGAGCCCGCATCACTATGGTGAATCGTATTGCCCAACAATGGATTACCCTCGTCGATACGGAGTTGGGCGGCGTGGCGGATCGCCTGACGCACGAACCGGTCCTCCTTGCTCGCCGAGCAGGTCCACCCCACGATCCGGCCCGCGTAGGCGTCGATGGCAAACGCGGTGTACACGAACGCCCCGCCCGACAGCCGTACGTAGGTGAAGTCCGCGACCATCAGCACGTTGGGTGCGGGCACCCGGAACTGCCGCTTGACCAGATCAGCCGCCCGCGCCGCGGCCGGATTGGCGATCGTGGTGCGGACCTTCTTACCTGAGTTTGGACATTTTGCTTAGTACCCAGGTGTGAAGCCAAGATCGGTGAGGATCTTGCGCTCGGTGTCGGGAATCGCCGGCGGGAAGGTCTGGGTGGCCCCGTTGATAGTGATGGTCGCTGAA
>NZ_JBTBFV010000131.1:0-2755 GCF_054786995.1 Mycobacterium sp. ZZG | reverse complement strand
CAGCAAATCACGCGCCGTCAACGACACCCCGACCGAACAGGAGGCCACCCCCGCGGCACTGACCGCCTGAACCATTAACTCGAAGAATCACACGACAGCGTCGTACACCACGCCCATGGACTTGACCATCCGCGGCCGAAGTTTCTTTCCGGCTACTCGATGGGGGCCGACGTCGTTGTCCGTTTCCTGCATGCGTGGCCGGCCGATCGCCAGAGTGAGATCGTCGGAGTGTTCACCTTCGGTTCGCCCGGCCGGCCGCCCGGTGTCACAAAACTAGGAGGCCCCGATCCAGGCGGTGCCGGCATCTCCGGCGTCTACACACCCGAGATCTACCGAGACCGGGAATGGTCGTACACGATCAACGGTGACATGTATTCCGAGGCGACCGCACTGCTGCCCGCGCTGTACGACATTCTCACGCGGATGGAGCTGTCTCCGGCCTTCGTCGAGTATTTGTTCACATGGTTGACCGGTATCCCCCTGGGTGGCGGCAATTTCGGCCTC
Source organism: Mycobacterium sp. ZZG (assembly GCF_054786995.1). Classification (NCBI taxonomy): domain Bacteria; kingdom Bacillati; phylum Actinomycetota; class Actinomycetes; order Mycobacteriales; family Mycobacteriaceae; genus Mycobacterium; species Mycobacterium sp. ZZG. Next base: position 2,251 of record NZ_JBTBFV010000131.1, on the reverse strand, counting down.
ACCGCGCCGGCGAACACGATCGGCTCGGGCTTGCTCGGCCTGAACGGCAACGCAGGTCCAGGATCGGGCGCGCTGTCGTCGATCCTCGGCATGGTCACTCCCGGTCCGCTCAACCAAACGTCCGGCCCGATCAGCCTTCCCGCAATGCTGATGAACATCCCCGGAATCGTCATGACGCTCGTGTCCGCGCTGAAGTTCGTCGTCACCGGAGCGCACGGCAAGTACTGGGTGGATCGGACCTTCGACGGCATGAACGCCGAAGACCACGCCGCCTCGGTCGTGCGTCGGCTTGCCGTCTGACTGAAGTCGTTACATGGATGGCCACGAAAGGGATGACGCGAACGCCGGTCCTTCCGGGCCCGCGGTTGGCAGAGGGGCTGGCGGTCGTGCTCGTCGGAGTGTATGTGGCGGTGTGCTTGGTGATGTACTCGGATGGGTCTTCGGTAGGGAGGTCCATCGACAGGCCGCCTCGAATGCCAAGCGCGATGCCGTGGCTCGCTACCCGTTAGATCATGTGGCTCCAACCGCGGAAGCGCGGCGGATGAGTCGAAGTTCTTCTTGAAGCGCGTTGACGTGAGCCGCCGTCGCCGACTTCCACTCACCAATTGTTGCGGTCGCCGCTTCGGTACCAGGACGTGCAGAGAATGTCAGAATCTGGAATTGGTTCTGCAGTTTCTCGATCGACGACGTCAACCGCCCGGTCGAGTTCCCGGCAAGATTCAGATGGGCGTACTTTTCTAGACGACCGAGGAGGTCTTTCGCCTGCTCCACGATTGCACGGGCATCGGTGCTCCCGTATTCCAGCTGATCGGGTACGTCGCGACAGTGTCGTCGAAGCCGTCCGACGTCGCGCATTGCGTCTTGCACCCACGTTTGTGTCGTTCTCGTGGTTTCAAGCGCCGAGACGTAGGGCTCGATGTTGTGTTCCATTGCCAACTGCTCGACAAGGGGAGAACGCAGGAAGGCGGATAATTCCGTGGGCAAAACCCCGACTTCTGGCCACACGTCGTCGAAGGCCGAATCCTCGCCATGCCGAAAGCTGCGCAGAATCTCGAGGAAGACGTCCGGTTCGGCAAGCACGATGTCGTCGTAGAACTTGTTCCAGTCACCACGGAAGTTGATGGTCTGCAGCGCCAGGGTCGTATTGGGGTTCAGGTTCTGCCGGATCATTCGCTGCAGTGTGTAGGCGTTGATGTACCGCTTCACCTCTCGTGGATTGATCCGTCCCTCTTTCGCGACGTAGTACAGGTAGTTCTTCACACGGTCCGTGAGATCCGTGCGCTGGCCTTCTCCCAACGAACCGTGGGCCTGCAGCCACCACAGCAGCTCCTCTAGTTGAGCGGGCGCGATTTTGGGCAGTGTGTAGGGCAGCTGGAAGATCTTGTTGAGGTACTCCTGTTCGACCCGCTGATCGATTTCCGTGTTCCCGTCGGCTGATCCAGCGAATTTCGTGCGAACCGCCGTTTGCACCACACGCTCGTCGAGCCCGACGACGAAGACGAAGCCCTTGGTGTCGAAGAACAACTTCATCGATTCAAGGACCGTCAATGCACGCTCCGGTAGGCAGCGATCCAGATCGTCGACGAACACGATGATGCGCGACAATCCTGCTCGTTCAACTCGTTCGAATGCGTCACGCAATTGCTCAAAGGCCGCGAAGTACAACGATTGTGGACTGCTCGTCTCGTCATCGTTGTCACCGTTGATCGTCTGAAGCGCCTTGTCGGGGTCCATCGCGATCGTCACGGCCCCCGGTATGCCGACTTGGACCGAAGTGGCGCGAACCAGTGCACGAATCACGCGCCCGATCCGGGTGGCGACGATCTTGATTGATTCACTTCGTTCGTCCGTCGGTCGGCTGAGAGCCCACTGGGACAGTCCGGCACGGATGGTGTCCAGCAGCGGGACGATAAGGTGTGGTTCGCGCTCATACCGCCAGGCGTTGAAGTCGACGACCACCGCGTCGGTCGGCTCGACGCGCCGCTTGATCGCTTCCATGAGCGTGCTCTTCCCCGAGCCCCATCCGCCGAAGATGCCTACCGCGAACTGCGGCTCACTGCCGGTAATGATCTCGGCAAGTGCCTGCGACATGCTGTCGAAGTTGAACGCCGGGTGTTGTGCGGGTGAGAGGGACCCGTTTGGTGGTCCAGTCGTTATGCGACTTTCGGTTGATGGGTCGCGGCCCACTGTAGGGCAAACTCGGCTGGGGTGCGGTCGCCATGGGCGGAGTGGGGCCGATTGGCGTTGTAAT
>NZ_JBTBFV010000130.1:0-3070 GCF_054786995.1 Mycobacterium sp. ZZG | reverse complement strand
CACTGGGAAAGCCCGCACCACCCGGCGACACGGGACCACCCCGCCATACCCAGAACCACACAACCGGATTCGCGACGCAATCGCATCTCAACGCACGACTGCCATCACCCTCGACGAAAAATCCGGGCTAGAGATACCTAGAGATCCCCTAGGGAAGGCGTTAGGGCTCAGGGGGTTCTAGGCCGATCTCACCCCCGCCCCGGACGTCATTCAGCCGAAATTTCTCCGGCGGAAGCTCCCACGTCCAGTGGTCGACTTTGCCGTCGACGTAGACCCGTTTCTTGATCACGCCCAGTTGTTTGGAAGCTGCCTTGATCACACCTATCCCGCAGTCGGCGTTCTCCTTGGTGAGCTTGATCGCCGTCTCGGCGGGAACCGGCCCGTCGCTCAGAAGCTGTTGAAGAATGTCCATTGCTTCCTGGCGGGCCGGTGCCGACTTACGGGCGTCGCTGACCTTCGCGCCGTCCGCACCAACCAATTGGTCGGCGGTCAGGTCGAGCGGGTCAAACCACTTCACTATCGGACTGTCGGGGTCGTCGGGCGCGCTGTCGAGCCGATATCCGATAGCCATCGGTTCCTTCGACAGATTGCCCTTGGTCCGTGCGATGGCGTGTGTCGGTCCGTCCGGTGTCTGTTCCTTGAGCTTTCCGGCGACGATGACCGAGCGCGTGACCCCGGTGAAGGCGATCGTGCCGCTGCCCCGGTGCTTGGCGCTCATTCCCGTGGCCTTGTTCAGATGGCGCACGAGCACTACCGCGCAACCGGTTTCAGCCGCCAAGGCGACGAGCGGCATCAGGGCCTGTCGAGTAGACGGGTCATCCCCGGCCTTCACTTGTGATGTCGACAGAAACGCCGTGATCGGGTCGATAATGACGAGCTTTGCCTGCGTTTCAGCCACAGCGCGCCGCAGCCTCTCCACGTCATCGGGAACCACGAAAGGCACGGGGTTGCCTCTGGCGTCGAGCGGCTGGACGATCGTGTGGACGCGGGTCAAGTCGGCATTCGCCGCGATCAAGCGAGGCACCACGGTATCGGCGTAGTCGTCCTCAACACCGACGAGCACAACACCGGCAGCCTCGGCCGCGACACCAGCAACCACGTCGCCACCAACGATGCTGTCAGGCCACTCGCCACCGTTCGATACGATCGCGCTCAGGGTAAGCGTCAGCGCCGACTTCCCAACGTCCGGTTCGCCCTCGAGGATGGATACCTTGCCGAGAGGCAGCCACGGACGCCACAGCCACTCAACCTTCGTAGGTTCGACATCAGCCAGCGATCGAGTGACCTTATATGTGGAGTCGTCACGGCTCTCTTCATCGATCTTCACGCCATCCCACCAGCCGTCGAAGCCTGTGCCCTCAAGGCATTTGAGCGCATGAAACACATCGGGACGACACGTCTTAGCGGCCCATGCCACCATCCCGTCAAATTCGTGTCCGGCTTCAGCCGCGCCGCCCGTGCGGTCCTCGCTAACGACCGTCACGAACCGCTCTTTAAGTTGTCCAAGTGCTGTCTTCGCGCCGCTGACCCCTGCCGCGCCCATCTCGACCAGCCAGCGGACCTGTTCCTGGGTGCGATCGTGGCGACTGCCCCGTCCCACATCCAAGGCAGCGAGCGCATCCGCGAAAGCCTCGCGGACCAATTCGCACATCGGCCCACTCGGCATGTCGTCGAGCCAGGCCTGCGCTTGCTCCTCAGTCGCTTGCGACGCCGCCTCGCAGACGCCGTCCTGGGTCACCAAGAGCAGCCATGCGTCTGGCAGCCTGCGTTGAGTCTCAATAGGTGGCGGCGCACCCAACGCGTTGTCCTCGGCGTCGAACCATTGCTCCGGGTTGCCGGTGTCGGGGTTAATCCCCGCGTTCACATATCGATGCGTGGGAGTGACCAGGTCTACGCAAGGCCCAAGGTTCTTACGAAACCTAAGCCCAGGCGGCACCCAAAACAGTCGCTTCTCGCTGCCGTCCGTCCGATTGCGTAACTTCGGCCCAGGCGGCAAATCACAACCCGCACGTTCCCGCGCTTCCGCCATAGTCGCCGCGCCGGTGCCCGCCGGCCACTCGCCCTTCGCGTAGTTGTCGACGTCAATCAGCAGCCAGCCGTCCTGCAACACGAAGCCGATGGCGTCGTCGCCGCGATCCTGTCGCCATCGTTCTATCTGCTCAGCTGTGGGTGGTCGCTTGTTGCGATATCCCGTGAATCCTTTCGGCGGGGGATACTTCCGGCCTCGTGGCAGTGGAATTGGCGCAGGATAGCCCGCACGTGCATACAGCGGCGCTAGCTCACGGTAAGAGTGCTTATCGGTCATTTACGGACTGCCGCATGGGTTTCAGATGCGCGGTAGACTCCAGGCTGCTTGCGCGACTTGACCCAATCGAGGCCGTCTTGCTTGCTGTAGAAGTTCCCGTTGCCAAGGCGGGTCGGCTGAATCTCGCGGCGCAGCACGGCGTGCTTAATGGCGCGGCGGGTTACCGGCAAGTCCTCGTCGTAGTACAGAAACTCATAGAGTTCCTGCTCGGTCAGGTTCGGGCGGTCCAAATCGTCCATCTATGTCTCCTTGCTCAAGACGCAAGAAAGGCGCGCATCGAAGGTGCACCCTTTTGGTCACTTGGGGTTTGCCTTCGACCCACGCCAGTCTCAGTGGTTTAGCAAGTCGATAGAGGTCCGTAGATCCAGGGCCGAGCCGATCGTCTATGTGGCCTCGTCGAGACGATATTGAGTTTTCCCGAGCGGCTCGCCGCCGGGCCCGACGTAAACCTTACCCGATCTTCGCTGGGAAGACCGAAGTTACGCGATTCCGAAAGAGCCTATGTTCCAACGTGTTACGTCATTCTGGCCAACAGTTGGCCCAATGCCGCTCACGCCATTGCATGTGGCTTCTGTCGTTATCGTTGCCGCGGTCTTCCTCGCCGCAACCATTGCAGCGGTACAGGTGCATGCCTTTAACCTCGATCTTTCACGTGGCGGGTAGTTGAGGTCTTTTCGTGGCGTGGGTGGGCGGTTCTGACGTGGGCGGCCTGGGGTTCCGGCGTTGCGTCTCGCCGGTGCTCCTGGGTCCTTTGCTCGTCGGAAT
>NZ_JBTBFV010000129.1:0-3373 GCF_054786995.1 Mycobacterium sp. ZZG | reverse complement strand
TGTTGCCCGTCGCTGTGGATGAGGATATGGGCATCATCGAGTTTGGTGACGAGTGGCCGATGGGAACGGCCCCGCTCGGTGTGGTGAGCGGGGCCGTGGTCGTCGTCGTGACGGGGTCGTCGTCGTGGTGACGTGGTGTTCGTCGCGGTGAAGCGACTTGGGTTCAGTCGGTTGCTGTTTCGCTGATGGCGATGCGTGCGGCTTTCTCTCCGACGATGGAGTGACCGGCGGCGAACGCGGCGGTCAGGGCGTGCAGGGCGAGGTTGTTGACCGCGCGGGGGTGCCCGCGCGAGGCATTGTGGATCAAGGTGATCGCGTCGTCGGCGAATAGGACGTCGGAGCGGCCGGCGATTTTGGTGTGGTGGTTGATGTAGTCGGCGGTGTCGTCTGGTGTCATGCCGGGCAGGGTGTAGCGCACTGCGATGCGCTGGTCCAGGGCGGCCAGGACTCCGAGACGTAGCCGGTGGCGCAGGGTGGGTTGGCCGACGAGTACGACGGCGAATGGGGATCCGGAGTCCATGTCGTGGTTGGTCAGCAGCCGGATCGCTTCTAGTTGATGGTTGTCGAGCAGGTGGGCTTCATCGACGACCAGCACGGGGCTGCGGCCGCGTTCGGCGTGTTCGGCGGCCAGAGCGTCGGCGGCCTGGGGTGCCAGTCGGGCGGTGTGAAAGACCGGGGTGTGTCCGAGGGCAGCCACGATGTGGGTGAGCATGCCGCGCACGCCGATGGTGGGGTTGGCCAGGTAGATGATGACGTGTCGCGCCGGATCCAAGGAGGTGGCTGCGGCGCGGATGGCCACGGTTTTGCCGGCACCGACTTCGCCGGTGATGACTCCGATGGCGCATTGGTCCACACACCAGGAGATCCGGGCGATCGCTTCGCTGTGTCCGGGATAGCGGTGCAGCATCGAGGGGGCGAGGTCGCGTCCGAACGGCATCCGGGAGAATCCCCAGTGTGATTGCAGTCGTTGAATACTCACGCCGAGGCCTCACCTTCATGGTCAGAGTTCTCGGCACCGAGGTCGGTCAACGCGAGCTGTCCGAGGACCTGGTCGTTGACCACAATGTCGTCGGTGGCTGTGACCTCGGTGCCGTAGAGGGCGTGGTAGCCGATGCGTTCATCGTCACGCAGTTGGGCGTGGTGGGCGGCGGCGGTCAATGCCAGGTAGTCGATCCCGGTCGCCGCCGGCGCAGGCGCTGGGCCAGCGGCCTCGGGTCGGGCTTTCGGGTGAGCGTGGCGGGTGATGGTGTGCGGCGCCGCGGCGCCGAAGCTTTGATCGCGGTAGCGGACCTCGATGGTGTGCAGGTCGAACGGGGAGAACACCAGCTCCACGCGGCGCCCGGCCAGGGCGGGGTCGACTCGGTAGGTGTTGGAGTGCAGCGACACGGTGGCGGTCTTGGTCACCACGCGAAACTCCGACCACAAGAACGCTTCGGTCAGATCCGCGGCGGTCGGCAATGCCGGTGACCCGCCGAGCCGGTCGAAGCCGGCTTCCCACCGTGCCAGTGGTGCCTGTTCGGTCTCGGAATGAGTCCGTCGGTGGTATTCGGTTTCGACCCAGGCCATGAACAGCCGGTTGAGTTCCAACAACGCCGCGGTGTGGGCGACCCCGGCCGCTGTGAGGTCCTCGCTGCTGGTGTCGGTGACCTCGACGAGGAACTGTTCGCGCACGGTGCGGAAGAACCGTTCGATCTTGCCTCGGCCTTGCGGGCGCCCGGGCGCGGAGTGCACCAGCCGGATCCCGAGTTTCGCGCACGCCCGCAGCAGCCAGGCATCGACGAACGCCGAGCCGTTGTCGACATAGATTCCGGCGGGCACTCCGCGGGCGGCCAGCGCGGGTTTGAGCGCGGCGGCCAGGCGCACGGTGTCTTCGGCGAATCCGAACCGGTGCCCGACGACCAGCCGGGAATGGTCGTCGAGGAAGGCGAACAGGTAGGTTTTGCGGTCCCCGACCCGCGGGCCATGCAAAGCGTCGCCGACCCACAGTTCGTTGGGGTCAGCGGCTTCGAACCGGCCGAACACCTCCGTGCTCTGACCTGCGGCCGGGCCCATCAGCTCGCACCGATGGAAGTGGCGCAGCAGGGTCGATTCCGAGGGCGCCCACCCGGTCGCGGTGCGCAGGATGCGAGCCACCTGCGCGGCGGTGCGGGCCGGGTTCTCCCGCTTGAGCGAGGCGGCCAACTCCAGCACCCCGACATCGGTGCGGGTGGCTAGCCGGCGCGGCTCAGGCACCAGCGCTTCGAACCCGCCACCGCGGTAACGCCGGATCCAGCGATCCAGCGTCGCGCGGGCGATCTGGACCTGGGAACCGAACGGATCGATATGGCGGCGTTCGGCGATCTCACGGACCACCCGGCCGCGCTGGCGGGTGGAGAGCCCCTCTTCCAGCGCGGGGCAGATCACCTGATAGCGGAACAACCCGATCGCATTGGCCCGTTCCCGACGCTTGTGGTCCTCCAACGACACCGCAGTGCCCTCCTCGCAGTCGATGGCCCCACCCGAAACCGGTGCCGGACAGGCGCCCTGGCGAGGATCACCGATCACCTGACAGCGCGTCAGGGGCAACTGGTGTTGTGTGGCACCGCCGATGACATCGGCGGCCACCCGGGCGCCAACAACCGGCCGCCGCTGACGGCCACCATCACCAGCGCCGGCGTCACCACGCCCAGCAACCCGGCCGACCCGAACCGCTGCCCGATCGCCGACGCGGCGACCAAGACCGCCGCCTCGACGTCACGCCAACCACAGCCGAGTCCGTCGGGGATCGTCACATCGATCCCCGTACGCACCGCCACCGTGACAAACCACGCCCGCATCGACTCCAGACGCTGCCCAGCCCGCCGCAGCCAGCCCCGCACCGTTGACGGCGGTACCTGCAACCGGGCAGCGATCCCGCGATGCCCTACCCCTTCAGCCCGCGCCGACAGCGCCATCCAAATCCGCTCGGCTGCATATGCTCTGCGCAACAGCATGGTGACCGGCAACAACACATGAGTGACCAGACAAGAGCGGCACCGGGCCCGGCGCGGCCGCACCGGATCATCGAGCCCCTCGACGTGGCGGGCGCGGGCATACCCCCAGCCGCCGAGCACACCGTCCAGGCAAGCCGGACAGGCGATCGCCCCACCAGCCAGCCGGGACTCGACGCGGACAGAATCGACCTCTACCGTCACCATCAGTGCCTCCGAGCACTACAGCGCGGCACCTCGCAAGCCCGCCAAGACTTCAGCGAGGTGCCGCGCACCCATCAGTTCCTCGTCACACTGACGGTGCACACGAACAAGATCAATTCGACAACGGCGGCACAGGCCACATCAGCACGCTCAATGACGTCCACATACCCCGTGATCGTCATCCCGAGAGACGGTCAACA
>NZ_JBTBFV010000128.1:0-3404 GCF_054786995.1 Mycobacterium sp. ZZG | reverse complement strand
GGTCGAGGCGTCGTCTTGGGTGTGCATCACACCGGCAAGGATGGCCGGACCCTGCGGGGTTCGTCGGCGTTCGAGGCCGGCGCCGACACGGTCTACCTCACCACGCGTGACGCCGAGGATGGTGGGGCGATCGTCGTCAATCGGGAGAAGCGCAAAGACGGTCCTGTTCTCGATGTTCACCGCCTGCGACTCGACCCGATCGAGGGCACGGCGAGCTGTGTACTTGCTTTGTCTCACCCTCTGCGCACAGAACACCGCTCAGATGCGCTGTTGTCTCACTTCACGTCTCACTTCGCCCACACGGGCGCATCGGGCACGCAGTTGCGTGACACCTGCGAGCTGTCGAGGGCCACGTTCTACCGCGCTATCGATGACCTGGTGCAACGCGGCGCACTGATCAACACGGGCACAGATAAGCGACCCTTCTACAAGTTAGCTGACCAATGACACCAAGTCTCACCCGTCTCAGTCCTGTCTCACCTACCGTCTCGTCTCATCTCACCCCCGGGTCTTTAGACCCGGGGAGTGAGACTGAGACGGTGAGACGGCGCGGAGACGTCCGCACCGACGACGTCATCAGAGCGCGCTCGACCCCCACCCCGTCGAAATGTTTGCTGGGGGCCTCGTTTCCTGACCCGTGCCCCCGGTCAGGCTTTTTTTCTTCGAGCCTCGAATTTGCCAGCGACGCGAATGGCGCGCCGTACACACACACGCGTGACCGGGGCCGGGGGTCACGAGCGACGGCCGCCCCTCAAGATTCTGGCCTGGTCGCGTGATCGAGCCACAGGAAGGCGACGACGACATGTTCATGGCGTTTTGCGAGGCCACCATGGGGGGCGACCCCGGCCACCTGGGCGACGACGAGCCCGAGGTTCGGCCGTTGTGCACCGAGTGCGTCCGAGATCTACCGAATCCCGGTGACAGCGTGTGCGCGTTCTGTCGAGTGACCGGAGCCGGCCAATGAGGGTCAGCGGCATCAAGGACGTGCAGTACTCCGTCTGGCGCCAACCGGACTCCCCTCGGGTGTTCCTCCGCATCGGATGGCAGCGCTACGCGGCAACGCCGGCCGAGGCTCGCGAGTTGGGCCAGCTGTTGATTGCCGCGGCGAACGACGAGTCGATGCGGCCGCAGGTCGGCGGACCGGGAGTTGGAGACGACGATGGGTGACGTCGAGCGCCTGGCCGGCGTGGTCATCTCGGACTCAGCAGCTCGAGAACTCGTGTCGGCGCTTGACATGCTCGATCGCCTCGCTGCGCCGATCGGGCAGCGGCTTAGTCCGCAAATGGCTCATATCAGACGCGAGTTGCTCACCTGCACTTCTCGTGTAGCGGCTTCGGCAGACACGAGCGCAGGGCGGGTTTCTGGGGCGGCTGTTGCACACTTCGACACGAGCGTTGTTGATTCACTCACTGCCGCAGAGCATTTGGGAATCACTCGCGACGGAGTGACCTGGCATTGCCGGCGAGGTCGCTTCGGAGCGGGAGCCACCAAGGCGGGCGGCCGGTGGTTCATCAACACCGAGGCGCTCGCCGAGTTCCGCGAGAACCGCGGCCGTACACGCAGGAGGCGTGAATGCCAAACCCCCTAGTGCCGAGCATTTCCGGCAACACGATCACCACGTCGGCGCTGCTGAAGAACCCGACGCAGATCAACGCGATGGTGGCGACGCTGGCTGCGGACCAGCTCGTCGCTGACGCGTTTTTCCGCCCCCTTGGCTCCAAGGTCTCGGGCGGCGCGATCTTGTACGACGTGCTGCTTCGCGGCGCCAACTTCGCGAAGCGAGACGTCGAGCCGCGGTCGCCGGGTGCCGAATATGTCTTTACGCACCAAGACGTCGAGCGCGAGATGGCGACCCCCAAAGACCACGGCGCGAAGATCGAGATTCTGGACGAGGAGGCCGACCGCTACGACGCCGCGGTGATCGGGACCCGAATCGTCACGCTGGCCAACACTCTCGTCCGCCAGATCGACCGACTCGCGATCGCAACTGTCGAGGCGGCGCTGACCAAGTACTCGATCGCGGGCGTGCCTGGCCACAACTGGGACGATCTTGTCACCGTAGGGCCGGCCGACAGCATCACTCCGAACTCTGAGCGGCCACTGGCCGATATCGCCAGCGCCGCACTGCTGATCCGGATGGACGATCTGGGCGTCCCACCTCCCAACACCCTGGTGCTCCACCCCGGCCAGCACATGGCTCTTCAGGTTGGCTACGGCGCCGACCTGACGGCCGTCCTGGCCGCCGCGGGGATCACCAAGGTGCGGACGAGCACGCAGGTGTCTGTCGGGGTCGGCTACGTCGTCTCAGCGGGCCAGGCCGGCGTGATGGGCTTCGAGCACGGCGGCCTGAGAACCGAAACGATCCCCGATCGGGAGCGTCGGCGCACGATCGTGCAGACGTACGCCTCGCCGGCCTACGCAGTGCCCCGCCCGGGGGCGATTCGCAAGATCACCGGGCTCGCAGGCTGAGGTCTGAAAGGAATCCATTGTGGCCAAGTACATCCCGTTTTTCTTTCCAGCGATCGAGATCAGTGATCCTGCCAGCGCGGCAGTCACCGGCGGCCAGCTGCTCTACGTCTCTGGCAACGACACGGTCGCGCCGACGACCGCCGCAACGGCCGCGTGGCTCGGCGTCGCTGCCCATGACGCGGCCACCGGCGAGCGAGTGTCGTACTACACCGTCGGCGTACATGAGCTGGCCGCCAGCGGAACGATCAACGCCGGCGACGTCGTCATCCCCGCGGCGGCCGGCGCCGTGGCAGCGATCGGCGCAGGTACCACGTATTCGCAGGTTGTCGGCGTTGCCAAGTCCGCGGCTGCCGGCGGCAAGGTGAAAGTGCTGCTGCGATGACCACATACAGGGTGCTGAGGCCCATCGCCGTCACCGTCGGTCAGGGCGAGAACGCTGCCGTGAAACACTATTCGCGGCCGGGCACCGTGGTCGAGCTCGACGACAAGACCGCGGCGCCGCTGGTCGAGGCCGGTCGCATCGAGATGGTCGAAGAGGCGTCGAGCCGGAAGCGCTGACCCCGCTGTGACAATCGAACTCGATGTCGTCACGCGGCTCAATGAGCGCTCGGTGCAGAATGCCGCGCGTCAGGCGCACTCGCACTGGGACCGTGAGAGCCGGGTCACCGGTCAGGCTGTCGAGCGTAACCTCACCGGCGGCCACGAGCGCACGGTGCGCAGCGTCGAGCGCATGTCGGTCCAGATTGAGCGGCACTACAACCGTGTGGCCGATAGCACCGGCCGGGTGCGACTGGAGCAGGAACGCTACGACGCGCTGATCCGCAGCGGTGAGACTGACCGCGTCAAGTTGATCCAGCAGGCTGAGCGGCTGTCGGCGGCACACCGCCGGGAAGCCTCGGCGGTCCGCCAGCTCTCGCAGGAGCTCAACAACGCCG
>NZ_JBTBFV010000127.1:0-3428 GCF_054786995.1 Mycobacterium sp. ZZG | reverse complement strand
GGTCGAGGCGTCGTCTTGGGTGTGCATCACACCGGCAAGGATGGCCGGACCCTGCGGGGTTCGTCGGCGTTCGAGGCCGGCGCCGACACGGTCTACCTCACCACGCGTGACGCCGAGGATGGTGGGGTGATCGTCGTCAATCGGGAGAAGCGCAAAGACGGTCCTGTTCTCGATGTTCACCGCCTGCGACTCGACCCGATCGAGGGCACGGCGAGCTGCGTTCTCGCTTTGTCTCACCCTCTGCGCACTGAACACCGCTCAGAAGCGCTTTTGTCTCACTTCAAGTCTCACTTCGCCCACACTGGCGCAACGGCTACTCAGTTGCGCGAAACCAGTGATCTGTCACGAGCCACGCTGTATCGCGCTATCGATGACCTGGTGCAACGCGGCGCGCTGATCAACACGGGCACAGATAAGCGACCCTTCTACAAGTTAGCTGACCAATGACACCTTGTCTCACCTGTATCAGTCTCGTCTCACCTGCCGTCTCGTCTCATCTCACCCCCGGGTCTTTAGACCCGGGGAGTGAGACTGAGACGGTGAGACGGCGTGGAGACATAGGCGCTCGTATCGAAGGGTCGCATTTGAAACGCGACCCTTCGACACGCGCTGACGCTCGCTCGACCCCCGCCCCGTCGAAATATTTGCCGGGTGCCTCGATTCCTGACCCGTGCCGCCGGTCAGGCTTTTTTTATTCAGAACCCGAGTTTGCCAGCGACGCGAATGGCGCGCCGTACACACACACGCGTGACCGGGGCCGGGGGTCACGAGGGACGGCCGCCCCTCAAGATTCTGGCCTGGTCGCGTGATCGAGCCACAGGAAGGCGACGACGACATGTTCATGGCGTTTTGCGAGGCCACTATGGGGGGCGACCCCGGCCACCTGGGCGACGACGAGCCCGAGGTTCGGCCGTTGTGCGCCGAGTGCGTCCGAGATCTACCGAATCCCGGTGACAGCGTGTGCGCGTTCTGTCGAGTGACCGGAGCCGGTCAATGAGGGTCAGCGGCATCAAGGACGTGCAGTACTCCGTCTGGCGCCAACCGGACTCCCCTCGGGTGTTCTTCCGCGTCGGATGGCAGCGCTATGCGGCAACGCCGGCCGAGGCTCGCGAGTTGGGCCAGCTGTTGATTGCCGCGGCGAACGACGAGTCGATGCGGCCGCAGGTCGGCGGACCGGGAGTTGGAGACGACGATGGGTGACGTCGAGCGCCTGGCCGGCGTGGTCATCTCGGACTCAGCAGCTCGAGAACTCGTGTCGGCGCTTGACATGCTCGATCGCCTCGCTGCGCCGATCGGGCAGCGGCTTAGTCCGCAAATGGCTCATATCAGACGCGAGTTGCTCACCTGCACTTCTCGTGTAGTGGCTTCGGCAGACACGAGCGCAGGGCGGGTTTCTGGGGCGGCTGTTGCACACTTCGACATGAGCGTTGTTGATTCACTCACCGCCGCAGAGCATTTGGGAATCACTCGCGACGGAGTGACCTGGCATTGCCGGCGAGGTCGCTTCGGAGCGGGAGCTACCAAGGCGGGCGGCCGGTGGTTCATCAACACCGGGGCGCTCGCCGAGTTCCGCGAGAATCGCGGCCGTACACAGGAGGCGTGAATGCCAAACCCCCTGGTGCCGAGCATTTCCGGCAACACGATCACCACGTCAGCGCTGCTGAAGAACCCGTCGCAGATCAACGCGATGGTGGCGACGCTGGCTGCGGACCAGCTCGTCGCTGACGCGTTTTTCCGCCCCCTTGGCTCCAAGGTCTCGGGCGGCGCGATCTTGTACGACGTGCTGCTTCACGGCGCCAACTTCGCGAAGCGGGACGTCGAGCCGCGGTCGCCGGGTGCCGAATACGTCTTTACGCACCAAGACGTCGAGCGCGAGATGGCGACCCCCAAAGACCACGGCGCGAAGATCGAGATTCTGGACGAGGAGGCCGACCGCTACGACACCGCGGTGATCGGGACCCGAATCGTCACGCTGGCCAACACTCTCGTCCGCCAGATCGACCGACTCGCGATCGCAACTGTCGAGGCGGCGCTGACCAAGTACTCGATCGCGGGCGTGCCTGGCCACAACTGGGACGATCTTGTCACCGTAGGGCCGGCCGACAGCATCACTCCGAACTCTGAGCGGCCACTGGCTGATATCGCCAGCGCCGCACTGCTGATCCGGATGGACGATCTGGGTGTCCCACCGCCCAACACCCTGGTGCTCCACCCCGGCCAGCACATGGCTCTCCAGGTTGGCTACGGCGCCGACCTGACGGCCGTCCTGGCCGCCGCGGGGATCACCAAGGTGCGGACGAGCACGCAGGTGTCTGTCGGGGTCGGCTACGTCGTCTCAGCGGGCCAGGCGGGCGTGATGGGCTTCGAGCACGGCGGCCTGAGAACCGAAACGATCCCCGATCGGGAGCGTCGACGCACGATCGTGCAGACGTACGCCTCGCCGGCCTACGCAGTGCCCCGCCCGGGGGCGATTCGCAAGATCACCGGGCTCGCAGGCTGAGGTCTGAAAGGAATCCATTGTGGCCAAGTACATTCCGTTTTTCTTTCCAGCGATCGAGATCAGTGATCCTGCCAGCGCGGCAGTCACCGGCGGCCAGCTGCTCTACGCCTCGGGCAACGACACGGTGGCGCCGACGACCGCAGCAACGGCCGCGTGGGTGGGTGTCGCTGCCCATGACGCGGCTATCGGCGAGCGAGTGTCGTACTACACCGTCGGCGTACATGAGCTGGCCGCCAGCGGAACGATCAACGCCGGCGACGTAGTGATTCCCGCGGCCGCTGGCGCTGTGGCAGTGATCGGCGCAGGTACCACGTACTCGCAGGTTGTCGGCGTTGCTAAGGCCGCGGCTGCCGGCGGCAAGGTGAAAGTGCTGCTGCGATGACCACATACAGGGTGCTCAGGCCCATCGCCGAGATCGTCGGGAAGGGTGAGAACGCCGTCGTGAAGCACCACCAGCGCGGCGCGGTCGTCGAGCTCGACGACAAGACCGCGGCGCCGCTGGTCGAGGCGGGGCGTATCGAGACAGTCGAAGAGGCGTCGAGCCGGAAGCGATAGCTGATGGCGATCGAACTCGACGTCGTCACGCACCTCAATGAGCGCTCGGTCCAGAACGCCGCGCGCCAGGCGCACTCGCACTGGGACCGTGAGAGCCGGGTCACCGGTCAGGCTGTCGAGCGCAATCTCACCGGTGGCCACGAACGGACGGTGCGCAGCGTCGAGCGCATGTCGGTCCAGATTGAGCGGCACTACAACCGGGTGGCGGACAGCACTGGCCGGGTGCGGCTGGAGCAGGAGCGTTATGACGCGCTGATCCGCAGCGGTGAGACTGACCGCGTCAAGTTGATCCAGCAGGCTGAGCGGCTGTCGGCGGCACACCGCCGGGAAGCCTCGGCGGTCCGCCAGCTCTCGCAGGAGCTCAACAACGCCG
>NZ_JBTBFV010000126.1:0-3672 GCF_054786995.1 Mycobacterium sp. ZZG | reverse complement strand
TCCTCGGCATCGTGAACTACGGTGAGCATGGGCGTACCTTCCCAACCAGCGCGCCAACGCCGGTCTTGATCGAATACCTGATTCCGTGATGATCATCCTCGGGAAGGTGCGCCCACTTTCAGGCCACGTCGCCGAGCCTCATCCACAGGTATTGATCATTGCTCCCGCTGACCAGGGTGGTGGAGTACAGTCAGCTGTCCCGGCACGAAGGGAGGTGGACGGCTCCGGCCGGTCGTCGTTCCAGGGCGCTTGCTCGAGAGACATAGGGATGACCGGTCGCCCGTATCGACATGGATGATCATTCGACGTTAGTGGACGATTCCGAAGCAGCAGGCTTGGCCGCGCTGGCGCGGCTTGACTTCTCTTCGCTGGATCCGAGGGAAATTCTGATGACGGCGGGGCGCGTCGCCGAGACCTTGTGCCCATGCCGGGTCGAGGCAAGCTATCGCGCTGTCGACGACTTGATGACGCTGTGCCCGCCTACACAGTCCGAGCGCCCGGAACTGACAGAGGCACTCCTGCAGTCGAGCTGGAAAGGGCGAATCGAGCTCCCACATCGCGACTGGCTCCAGGCGTTTCCATTGACTCACCGGGATGTTGTCCACGGATGCCTCGTGCTGGGGGCTACCGCCGCACCGCCCACGACAAATCACGTGTTGCTGTTGAACGTACTCGCGCAACGGGCAGGTGCTGCCTTGGCATGCGCTGAACTGCACTCGCGTGACTTACGCCGGGTTCGCGAACTCGCGAAGGCCAACGAGGAGCTGGAAGGCGCGGTGCGCCGGTTTAAGGCCCGCACGCTCACACATGAGTTGCTGGAGGCGGCCCTCGCGGCGGGTACAGGCGCAGACGGAGTCGTCGAATCGCTTCATCGATTGACGGGTTACTCGGTCAGCGTCGAAGACAAATTCGGCAACCTCCTCGCGTGGTCTGGACCTGGGCGACCACTGCGCTACCTGAAACCCCGGCCCAGTCAGCGGGACCAGCTTCTGCGCTTGTTGTCCGTACAGCCCGGGCCTGTGCGCACGGGGAACCGCGTATGCGTCCTGATACAGTCGCGCGCCGAAATTCTCGGTGTCGTGGCGCTCGTCGACGCTGGCGACGCAGTCGACGAGGACCAGCTGTTCGCCCTCCGATATGGCAGCAGACTGCTGGGACTGGAGCTTTCGCATCAGCGGAGCCTCGCTGAAATGCAGGTGAATCTGCGGCGGGAACTGGTTGACGACCTGCTCGCAGGTACCGACGCGAACGGGGTCTACGCGCGCGCTGAGGCGATGGGCTTCGACCTACGCCGTCCGCACTACGTCGTGGTCATCCACTCCGGGCACGGCGCCGGCAAGACCGATATCCGCGCCGTGAGCCATGCCGCGGCCAACCTGCATCTCGACTTCTTGGTTGGTCAACAGGAGGGTTTCATTGTCGTTCTCGTCGACCGCCATCCTGATGGCACCGCCCTACACAAAGAGGTCAGCCGACAACTCGGCCACCTGGCGAGTGCAATCGGTATCGGATCACTCTGCGAGGCGCCCAGAGATATTCCACAGTCGTACCTCAGGGCTCGCCGCGCGGCGAGCATCCGGTTGAACTCGGCCAATCCCCACGGTGCGTCGGACTACGACGACCTCGGCTTCTATCACCTGGTGGATGCGGCACATTCTGCCCGCGTCGCTGACGAGTACGTGCGCGAATGGTTGGGGGCGCTGATCGACTACGACGCCGAAAAGGGCTCCGACCTGGTACACACCTTGATCCAGTACCTCGAATGCGGCGGAAATTACGATGAATCCGCGGCCGCTCTGCACGTTCACCGCAGCACGTTGCGGTACCGGCTCGGCCGGATCGCGGATCTCACGGGCTTCGACCTGCGCGATGTCGACTCCCGCTTCAACTTGCAGGCTGCGACGCGCGTGTGGCGCTTCCTCACTCCGCAACGCCGTGAGGATCAACCGGCGGACTGATTGGATCCGACCCCAGCGCACGAAGCCACAGAGCGGAAATCGTCTCGACGGCGCGAGGCGTTCGACCGCACTGCTGCGAGATCCTTGCACCACAACGGCGAGCGACAGAGAGGGAACCAACATGACTTTGTCGATGCAGCGATCGGCTGGCCAAGCACAGAGATGGCGTCCGATCCGCGAGCTCGAGAATCTCTACACCGAGATGGACCGGCTGGCGCAGTCGATGTTCGGTGGACGGGAGGGCGAGGGCGCCTGGTCGCCAGCCGCCGACATCATCGAGACCGACAGCGCTTACATCGTCGAGATCGAGCTCCCAGGGGTGCGCCGCGAAGACCTCGATGTCTCGATGAACGGCAACGAGCTCGTGGTTACCGGCGAGGTGAAGGAACGCAAGCGTGAGGGCCTGTTCCGTCGGCGCACCCGGCGGATCGGTGAGTTCGAGTTCCGAGTCACGCTGCCCGGCGATCTGCGAATCGGCGAGATCGAAGCGTCGTTGGCATATGGGCTGCTCAGGGTCTACGTGCCGAAGGAACAAAGCACGACGACGAACAAGATCACTGTGAATGAGTCGGACGACCGAACACACTGAATGCTTGTAGAGGTTGCTCGTGGAGGCGGGGACGACAGTTCCGCAATCCGACATGCGTCGGTAGACGACTGTCCTAGCCAAGCCCAGATCGACACACCGGTGGGGCAGGCCGGCGATAGCATCGTCGTCAGGTGAGCGGCAGCCGCCGATCGCGCAATGCACGCTGGGAGCAACAGATTCTGCCAGGCGCCCGTCAATCAGGCAGCTGAGGTTCGGACAACTGACGTCGACGAGGCGACCGACGTGGTGGGTCGTTTCTATGTGGCCGCCGAGCTGGCTCCGACCGGTACCACCGCGGTGAAAATGCAGATGAAAGCGCTGCAGCTTCCCATGGTGACCGTCGGCCAGGTTGGGTTCGGCGTAGATATCGAGATCCGCGCTGATGAGGTCACCGCCTACTACATCGATGTACCGCTATCAGGCTCGGCGGTGAATCGCTGGCGTGACGGCGAGTCTGTCCACACGACGACCGGGGCCGCCGCCCTGTTCTCACCGGGTGCGCCGTGCCTGCTGGACTGGTCCGCCGACTGTCACCAAATCTGCGTCAAGATTTCCGAATCACAGATGCGATGGCAGCTCGAAGCAATGCTCAACAAGCCAGTGCGCAAACGGATTACGTTCGATCGGCGGCTCAATCTGAATACCGCCGCCGAATGCGATTGGTACTACTTGTTGCGGCTCTTGGCGCGGCAAGCCTGGCAGCCGGGGGGCCTTCTGAACCATCAGCTCGCCGTGGGAAACCTGCAACTTCTGCTGATTCAGGGGCTATTGCAGATACAGCCTCACAACTACACTGAAGCGCTGAGTGGACGTGAGGGGCCAGCCAGTGCAGCGGTGGCGAAGCGGGCGATCGACCTGATGCATGCTCATCCACAGAAGCCCTGGAGTACGGCCGAACTGGCACGAGCGACGGGGGTCAGCGCGCGACCACTTCAGCGATCGTTCGAGAGGTCCGGCCACCCCTCGCCGATGGTGTATCTGCGGCGGCTTCGACTGCATGTCAATGGACAGTTGGAACTGCCCGTAGGCGGACATGAGAAGTGCCCGTAGGTGGCCAGTAAGAACTGCCCAGTGGCGGACACGAATCTGCCCGTGAGGGGTGGAGTCCGCCACCGGTGGTTGAGG
>NZ_JBTBFV010000125.1:0-3707 GCF_054786995.1 Mycobacterium sp. ZZG | reverse complement strand
CTTCCCGAACCAGCGCGCCAACGCCGGCTCATGATCGGACCTTCGGATATTCAGATCATCCTCGGGAAGGTGCGCCCACTTTCACGCCCCCACACCGAGGCTCATCCACAGGTTCTGATCATTGCTCAAAGATGTCCGCGTACAGCCGAGATCGTGGAATCCATTCCCGGCATGACCACAGCGCTGTTCTCGGTCCTGCTCCCACACAAGCACATCCCACCGCACACGGGGCCGTGGAAGGGGGTGTTGCGCTACCACCTCGCTCTCCGCACTCCGGCCGACGAGACACAAGCCCGTATCCGCGTCGGCAGCAGTACCCAGCACTGGCGCAAGGGTCGAAGCATGGTCTTCGACGACACATTCGAGCACGAAGTCTGGAACGACAGCGAGGAGATACGTGTCGTCCTCTTCGTCGACTTCGTCCGGGAACTGCCTTGGTACCTAGCGATACCGAACCGCGCCTTCATCGGCGCCATTCGCAGGTCGCCGTATATCAGGCGGGCATTGGCCAACTCCGAAGCTTGGCAGGAGACGCTTGGCGCACAGATCACGGCCGACACCGGGAGGCACCCGACCGGCGACTCTGATACGCACGCTCGCTAGCACCCGGTTGCCCGCGCGTCACCCTCGAGCTACTGCCCTACTCCACCTGAACGCTCAACTGGACAGTTCGACGGCGCAGGGACCCCGTCGAATCGGGCGGCCACCCACCTCGCCACGATTGAGGCGGATCTCCACAAGACGTTGGCGTGATCGGCGCTTGGAATCTGTCGGTACTCGATGTGTCCGCCGAGTGAGCAGCTGTCGGCAACCGCTGTGCGCACCCACTGCGCGAAGACCAGGGAATCCACGGCGCCGGAGACGACGAGCATCGGCCGGTCCAACGGGCGTTGGGGTAGCGCGATTTTGCGCATCGCATCCCGCAGCTCAGCGACGTCGCGGGGAGAGTCCGGCGTGGTCTCGTTCGTCCCGCTCAGCTGATCGACGACGGTTTTCCAGGGGATCGGCGCCGGGTATCTCCTTGGGGCTGCGTGTGCCTCGCCTCGTTGCGCACAATGGCTCAGGCGTTTCCGCTGGGCCTCAGTTGAACCATGCAGGAAGGCCCTCTCGTCGAGATCTGGGTTGTATCGACCCAGGCCGACGATGAACAGCGGGAACAGCGCCAGCTGTTCTTCCGTGAGTGAACCCGACCAGATGAGGTCCGCCGTGGCCGTCACATTTGCCGCCGGTGCGAGCGCGACGCTCCCCACCAGTTCGAGACCACCGCCGTAGTACGGATTCAACTCGTTGGCGGCCCACACCGCTTGTCCACCCTGTGAATAACCGATCGCCGCCCAACGTGTGGACACAGTCGGCGAGAGCTCGCGCAAGGCTCGGACGGCGTCGATGGTGTTGAACGCCGCAGTCCGTTGCTCGAGATATTGATGTGAGCCAGTCTGGCCGAGTCCTTCGTAGTCACTGAGTGCGACGGCGTATTTGCGGTCCAGCAGAGATTCAACGATCGGCGAGTATCCCTGTAGATCCGGCTGGTAGGAGGGACCGCAGTCGGTGCCGATACCGGTCGTACCGTGTGCAAACGAAACGACCGGCCAGCCACCAACCGGCGGAGTTCCGCGGGGGAGGAAGAACGCCCCGGAAACCTCGCGTTCCCCGCCGTCGAGGCCGGACACCGACCTGTAGACAGCACGCCACGAGCCGCCAAGTACCGAATCCGGGTCGGCAAGCGGCGGGTCGTAGGACTCCTTGTGGACGATTTGGCCACGGCTCTGCCAGACATCTGCGGGGACATCAGGCAACGGCACCACGATCGGGGCAGCGATGGGCGCGGACGGCAGCAGCGGGTCAGCGGTGGTCAAACCGAACATCGAAAGAAAGACCAGGAGTGGAAAGACCAGACGCCAACTGGATCTGGCGAATTCTGCCAGCGCCGCCCGTAGCGCGGTACTTCTGCTGCTTCGGCGATGACGCATCTATTCGCTACCGCGGAGTGCGCCGTCGGCGCTGCGATGGTCAACCGTACGAGTAGCTATCGCAGTCAGCCCTTTCCCGTTGTGCCCAGACAGAGCGCGGGCTGGTGACGAAACTCCGAGCTCCATCTGCAGCCTAGCGAAGGGTGATCGGCAACGTGACCGACCTGGTGATTCGGTTTCGCAGCGCGGATTTCGGCACGCTACCGCACTCGAGGCGAGTTGGCCTGCCGGCTCTCCACCGGGTTTGCGCGGTCGGCGGGTGGCAAAGCGATCTCACGACGACTACACAGGGGCGACCGCAAGTCGGACGGCATTGGCAGCATGCGCTGCGGAATCACAGCCCTGAAGCGCGCAGCGAGATATCCAACGGCTGCGGCGGCCAAACCACAGAGCGCCGCCAGTCCTTTGATCCGGTTCGAAGCGTCGCCACACAGCCGACGCAGGGCGGAACAAGCTGCGCGGCGGACGAAGTCCCGCTCCGCGTCGAGCGTGGACCGGTGGCCGATGTTGCTTTCGAGTGCTGCCTTGCCTTGGCCTTCGGAAAAGCACCGCTTGAGAAAGAACCTGAATGTGCTCCGCGAGGCCGGCACCTCGTGATTGATGACCGCGGTCGGCACATACACCCAGTGCCCCTCACAGGCGGCGGCCATTCGAACGCACAGATCGGTGTCTTCTGGTTCACACACCGATCCGACTTTGCCGAAATCGGTTCGGAATCCTCCGACCGCCAGAAACGCTGCCGTTCTGACGGCCATGTTTCCCGACCACACGTTGCGGACTCGTGAGGTGACGGTCGGCTGACCGCGGTAGGACCCGCCAACGGTCCACGCGAAGTCTTCGGGAAGCCATCGCGGCTCGCCACGTGCCCACACCGGGACATATTTTCCGCCGCAACCGACCGTGGTGTCCTCAGCGAAAGGCCGTATCAGTTCCGACAGCCAGTCCGGCTCTGCAAACTCGTCGTCGTCAAGAAAGGCGACCAGGGGTGTGGTGGCCACTCGGACCCCGGCATTACGTGTTGCCGAGGCGCCTCTGGAGTCTCGGTTGAGGACGGCGAGCACTCGAGGGAATTCGTCACGAACGATGCTGAAGAGCTTTTCATTGTTATCGACCGCAACGACCACCCGCACCGACGGAAGTGTTTGCGTTTGCACGGATTTGACGGCCGCCCGAATATTCGCCAGCCGGTCCACGGTGTGGCATGGGATGACAACAGTGATCGCATCGTCGGACATGTGGTACTCCTCCCCCCGGATAGTTGTACCAAGGCACGACGTCGGTAGCAGCCGCAACGGCTAGATGCGAGAGAACCTTCGGCCGGGATATGGCTCGTCGAGGTCCACCGTCCTCGGAGGTTCTCGTGGCCGAACGCAATGCTCATCCGACGTGTGACGGTCGAAGTATTTGATAGCGCAACAAAATTGGTCTGGGGATGCGCTCCAGATGCGGCGACCGTTTCCTCATGGTTGGCGTGCAAAGTCATTGGGATCGTCGACCAGGCCGGCAGATTGCCTCGACGGTCGACAACACCGTCCGAGACACTGCGGGCGGGTGGGGTGGCCAATGGGCGGTGAGCACCCGATCGCAGCAGAAGCGATCGCGCCGAACCGCTAGTGTCCTGAGTCATTAATTGCGATCTAGTTGTTAGACTGGGTTGTGCCGACACCTCATGCCGCGAAGATTGTCTTGACCACTGACGAGCGGGCCGAGTTGGAGGGGTGGGCGCGGCGACGATCC
>NZ_JBTBFV010000124.1:0-3848 GCF_054786995.1 Mycobacterium sp. ZZG | reverse complement strand
ATTCCTTTGCTCGAGTGACTTTGGTCGGTCTCTCGAAGAATCACGCGATGACCCTCAATCAGTCGGCTACGACACGCCGGTACCGCTGATCAGGTCCGACTCGTACACCACTCTGCTGGACGCAACCGTGACCGGCAGCCTCTACCCCCACCGTGACCTGCACACACGATGGCGCTAGAGCCAACACACGTTTGGTGACGTCACCAAGACCGGACCGGGTCATCGCGAACTCAGCCGGGCCCATCAAGGGTCGACGAGCGCCGTCGGTCACCGACACCATCGCCGAAGTCTTGCCGACATCGACGGCAACGACGATCGTGGACACCGGGACTGGAGCATTTAGCACAGACACAACAACACCTCCGGGGCGTGCCAATGAGGACCTGCAGCGCGCCAAACGCTCAGGCCCTCGAAGGAATCTCTGACAATCCCTTCCTGACACCCCCGGAGGCGTTTGTGAAGGACTACCTCAAGTCATATCAACCGAGCAGCGCAGGTAGGCGTTGCAGCAGCCCGGGGAGCGCGGTGGCTGCCGTCTCGCGCAGGCTCACCGTCGCGCTGGAGGACAGCGGGGTGGGCTCGGGGTTCACCTCGATGACCGGAGTCCCTCTGGCCACCGCCAGCTCCGGCAGTCCGGCCGCCGGATAGACGACCGAAGACGTCCCGACGACGACCACCAGGTCGGCGTTGACGACGGCCTCAACCGACTGCTGCCACGCGTCGTCGGGCAGTGCCTCGCCGAACCACACCACGTTGGGACGGATCAGTCCACCGCAGACGCCGCACGTCGGTGGGTCGACGGATTCGATCGGCTCCGGCATGTCCGGCACTGCGCTGCGGAACGCCGACCGGCAGTGGTCGCAGTGGAACTCGAAGAGGCTGCCGTGCACGTGGTAGACCCGGGAACTGCCGGCGCGTTCGTGCAGGTTGTCGACGTTCTGGGTGACCACATGCACGTCGGCGTAGTCCTCCCAGGCTGCGACCGCGCGGTGGGCGTTGTTCGGCGCGACGGCGCTCATCATGTGGTGGCGCCACAGATACCACGCCCACACCCGGTCCGGGTGGGCTCGCCAACCGTCGGCGCTGGAGATCTCGTACGGGTCCACCTGCGCCCACAGGCCGGTCTCCACATCGCGGAAGGTCGGGACACCGCTCTCGGCGGAGATCCCCGCACCACTGAATACCGTCACCTGCACACCCCCAAGTTAGCGGCTTTGGGTGATACTGGGCACGTGGCCGAGTTGGGGGATTGGGTACGCGTCGATCCGCACGCTGCCAGGCCGCTGTTCGACCAGCTCAGAACGCAGATCATCGCAGGTGTCCGGGAGGGCAGGCTCACGCCCGGCACCCGGCTCCCGACGGTCCGCGAGCTGGCCGGTCAGGTCAACCTGGCAGTGAACACCGTGGCGCGGGCGTATCGGGAGTTGGAAGCGGCGGGGATTCTGGAGACAAGGGGGCGTTTCGGTACCTACGTTGCGCGGTCGGATCCCGCCGACGCGGCGATGGCGACGGCGGCGCACACCTACGTGGCGGCGGCGCGTGCACTCGGAGTCGACAAGGGCGAGGCCCTGCGGTACATCGAGACGGCCTTCGGCTGAGCCGAAGCCGATCAGCCGAACTCCAGCAGCGTGAACGTGGGTCGGACCGAATCGAGCAGCGGCACCCGTTGTGCGGTCCACAGCAGCGCGTTGAGGAGTCGGCCGCGGGCCTGTTCGGCCGGCACGTCGTGGGCGGCGCGCACCCCCGGCACAGTGTTCACCAGATCCGCGGCCTGAGCCACCGACAGCGTGAACGGCATCGGAGGCACCCTGTAGCGGCGCGAGGCGCGGAAGCCGCGGCGCACGAGCGGCGCCGCCGCCGACGGCGGCAGGTCGAACATCATCTGTCCGCCCGGGAATCGGGCCGCGCACTCGGTGATCAACGCCATCGATTCCTCCGGCTGCAGGTACATCAGCAGCCCCTCGGCGGTCACGAAGACCCCGTCGGCGGTGTCCACCTCGTCCATCCAACTGAAGTCCAGCGCGGATTGCGCGATCATGCGGACCCGGTCGGATGCGGGCAGCAGTTCGCGGCGCAGCTCGATCATCCGGGGCAGGTCGACGGTCAACCAGCGGAAGTCGTGCCCGACGCCGGTCCCTTCGGCGTCGAGCCGGTAGAAGCTGGTCTGCAGGCCCTCGGCGAGCGCCACCACCGTCGCCTTCGGATGGTCGAGGAGGTAACGGCGGGTTCGTTTGTCGAATGCCTTGGCACGTAGAGCCATATCTTGACGTCGCACATAGCCGAACTTGGCGAAGTCGAAGTCGATGGAGTCCACCAGGTGGATGGCCATGGGATCGTCGATCAGCGAGTCGGGCCGTCGGGCCTCGGTCGCGCGGACCAGCAGTGTCAGCAGTGCGGTGTCGGAGACCCCGGTGACGTCTGCGGCGTCGTGTTTGCCCGTGTGTGTCATGAACTCTCCTGTCCCGCCCCGCGCCCGCTGCGCAGGACCTTGTCGACCGTGCGCAGGTTGCGCGTGGTGGTCGAGGATTTGTAGCGCTTCTTACCCATCGTCTTGCCCATGGCGCTGGTCAGCGTGGCGGCTCGCGGCACCTGCCAATACACGACGCCGGCACCGGGCTCGATCAGCTCGCCGGGACCCGGCTGCCGCGCCAGTTGTGACAACTCGGCCAGCACCTCTTCATCGCTGACGAACGTGACGTAGGAGTGGTGGTCGGGCACCTCGCGTGCGAACGGGAACGCGGCCGAGATCGCCGCGACGGTGTCCAGATCGTAGACGAGGACCCAAGCGTCATAACCGAATTCGTCACGCAGCGCGCGCTCGGCCTGCCGCCGGACCGCGGCGGCGCCGGCGCGGCTGCTCAGCAGCACGTTGCCGCTGGCCAGGACTGTGACCACGTCGGTGAAGCCGGTGGCGCGCAGCGATTGGGCCAGCGCGTCCATCTTCAGGTTCACCCCGCCGACGTTGACACCGCGAAGGAGCGCCACGTAGCGCGTCACGATCCGTACTTCGACGAGAATCGGTCCACCTGCTCGATGATCCCAGACCCGGGAAAGTCGTAGGCTCGTCGCATGGCGCGTGATGTTTTCGACGACAAGCTGCTGGCGCTGATCGGCGGGAACTCGCTGGGCGTGCTGGCCACCCTCAAGCGCGACGGCCGGCCCCAATTGTCCAACGTGTCGTACCACTTCGACGCGCGCACGCTGACGATCTCGGTGTCGATCACCGAACCGCGGGCCAAGACCCGCAACCTGCGTCGCGATCCACGCGCGGCGATCCACGTCAGCTCCGACGACGGTTGGGCGTACGCGGTCGCCGAAGGTGATGCCGTGCTCAGTCCGCCGGCCGGCGACCCGGGCGACGACACGGTGGCGGGCCTGGTCGAGCTTTACCGCAACATCGCGGGCGAGCATCCGGATTGGGACGACTACCGGCGGGCCATGGTCGATGATCGCCGGGTGTTGATGCGGCTGCCCATCGCGCACGTGTACGGCATGCCGCCCGGGAAGCGCTGACCGAACGGCTACGCTGCCGTCATGGCATCGAATGAGCCCGCCGAGTCCGACGAGGACGACCAGAAGCGCAAGTTCCGGGAAGCGCTCGAGCGCAAGAATGCCAAGGCGGTCAAGGGTTCGTCCCATAAGGACGGCGGCGCCAACACGGCCAGGGGCTCCCACGGACCGGTGGAGAACCGACGCGAGTTCCGCCGCAAGAGCGGCTAAGCCTCGATCCGTGGACTGAAGTGATTGATGTGTCTGCTGAGACTGTTCTTCGTGGTGCGGGGGTGTGGGCATGGGGTAATCGCTGGTCTGCCCAGCATTTCCTGTGTGCTCCGGTAGGGGCCTGCTCG
>NZ_JBTBFV010000123.1:0-3882 GCF_054786995.1 Mycobacterium sp. ZZG | reverse complement strand
GTTATCTACGGCCCCTTGAGGGCTTGTCTTTGATGTAGGCGACACACCCTCTGTGGGTCAGTGCATTTCGTCATGGAATGGTTATCTTTAGTGTTCATGACGCCCGTGTCTGGGTATCTGGTTCAGCGAGTGGTGATGCCGTTCGGCCACCCGGAGTCGTGGACTGTGGTGGGTGCCGATGCATCCATGGTGGAGCCTGTAGAGGAATTCTTGGCTCACCTGCATGCAGTGGAGCGGTCGCCGAACACTGTTCGCGCCTATGCCCATGATCTTCGGGACTGGTTCACCTTTTGCGCGCGGTCAGGGCTGGTGTGGTCGAGCGTGCATCTGGAGGATGTGGGCCGGTTCGTCGCCTGGCTGAGGTTGGCGCCGGAGTCGAGGAACGCCACCAATGTGGTGGCCCTGCCGGGTGCGGTGTCGGCGGGGTGCTCGGAGGCGACGGTGAACCGGAAACTGTCTGGGGTCTCGGCATTCTACGAGTTTCACCAGCGACACGGTGTGAACCTGGGTGATCTGCTGGTGACGTGGCAGCGACGGGGATCCGGTGGCGGTTCGTGGCGGCCTTTGTTGGCCCACTTGGGTTCTCGACCGGAAAGGACACGACGGATCCGGTTGCGTGCCGACAAACAGCTGCCGTCGACTTTGGATGAGCAGCAGGTCGCAGCGGTATTGGAGTCGTGCCAGCGGTTGCGGGACCGGTTGTTGTTCACCGTGCTGGCTGAGACGGGGCTGCGCATTGGTGAGGCCCTGGGCTTGCGTCACGAGGACATTGATGCCGCGTCGTGCGTGGTGGCGGTGGTGGGCCGCACCAACGCTAACGGTGCGCGGGCGAAGTCCGGATCGCGTCAGGTTCCTGTGCCGGGCCGGCTGATCCGCTTGTACTGCGATTATCTGCATGCTGAGTACGGCGACTTGGATAGCGATTACGTGTTTGTGAATCTGTGGGCTGATCCGGTGGGGGTCCCGATGAGCTACCGCAGCGTCTACGATCTGGTCCTACGTCTTCGTGCTCGGTCAGGAATTTTGTTTTCTCCGCACATGTTTCGCCACACTTACGCAACGGATCTGCTGCGCCGTGGGGTCGCGGTGGAGGTGGTGAGTAAGTTGCTGGGGCACGCCTCGATCAGTACAACCGGTGACACCTACTCCCACCTGAACGTGGAGGACACCCGCCGGGCGTTGGTCGCCGCGGGAGTTCTCGGCCAGGACGGTGCACGGTGATGAGCACATTGGCGGCACATTCGGCGACCGTCGGTGTGAGCGGGTTCGCCCAGAGATTGGCCGCCGCGGTGCGGCCGGAGTTCCAGGTCGAGGTGCTGGTCCCCGCGGTAGGGGATCCGATCCTGGGCACTCCGGCGTGCATCGTTGCCGGGTGTGTGCGATCAAGCTGTTACGACCGCGTGTGCCAGGCTCACTGGCACCGATGGAAGAAAGACGGCCGGCCCGAACTGACCCAGTGGGCCGCCACAGCGGATCCGCAGGTGACCGGTCACAGACCGCTGCACGCGTGCGAGGTGACCGGCTGTCGATTCGGCCAACACCGATATCGGTTGTGCTATAGACATTCCCGGCAATGGGATGCTGGCGGGCGTCCCGACCGGACGCAGTGGTCACCGCCGGTGGTGACCACTGCCGCGGTATGCGGGGTGACCGGGTGCTGGTTGTGGACTGAACTCGATTCCGGTTGGTGCCGCGGCCACCACACCCGGTGGCGGATGCGGGGATACCCCGCACCGGAGGCCTTCATCGCCTACTGTGCCACCTACGGGGAAGACCGCTTCGACTTTCGAAGGCTCGCACCGCAGCTCCGTCTGGAGATCCAATACGCGGTGCAATGCCGGGTGGATGCCCAACGCGCCCGCACCGTTCCCCGGGCGGTCAAACCACTGCTCGATCACCTCGCTACGGCCGGGGACGTGTCGCTGTTGGACCTGCCATTGGACGCCTGGCTCGGTGCGCTGCCCCCGGCAGCCACCAGCACCGCACGGGCCTTCCTGGGGTTCGCTATCGACTGCTTACTGGACCTTCGCGACGGTGGCGGCTGGGAGGCCGAATACGACCGCGATGTCTGGCTGCTGCGGCGACTATCGATCCCCGGGGCCGGTCATGGCGCCCAACTCGACTTCACTTCAGTACAGCCCTCGTGGCTGCGAGAACTGGTCAAACGGTGGTGCCGGTGGCGGCTGTCATGCGGGATCGGACTCACTCAGGTCCGCCGAGACCTCATTGCACTGATCAGGCTGTCGCGGTTGACACCAGGGCTTGCCGGTTCGGCGGGGCCCGCCGGGTTGAGCCGCCAGGGCCTGGAGGGCTACCTGGCCGCATTGGCAGCGGAGGTTGCCCGCCCCAAGACACGCCGCGGTGATATCGGCACGGTCAGCGGGTTCCTGCGAACCGTTCGCCAGCACCGGTGGGCGGCGCTGCCCGTCGACGCCGAGCTCTATCCCGACGATCGCCCCCGCCCCGAGCAAGCCACGTTGTCCCGAGCAATCCCGGAGTTCGTCATGAACCAGCTCGAAGACCCAGCCAACCTGGCCCGCATCAACGACCCCCGCATCCGGCTACTTGTCGAAATCCTCAACGGTGCCGGGCTGCGCATCGGAGACGCCACTCACCTCAGCATCGACTGCCTCGTCCACGACCCCGCCGGAGCGACCTACCTGCGCTACCGCAACCATAAGATGCGCCGCGAAGCGATGGTGCCCATCGATGAACAGCTCGCCGCCAAGATCGCTGACCAACAACGCCGCACGACTGCAACATTCCCCGAAACAGCAGTGCTGATCCCACGCTCACACGCCAACCCTCATGGTCGTCACCCCATGGGGCCCAATACCTTTGACATGCACCTCAAGGGATGGCTGACCGATGTTGCCATCGTCGACGAGTTGGGCCGCCCGGCCAAAGTCACCCCTCACCAGTTCCGCCACACCTACGCCACCCGACTGATCAACAACGACGTCTCCCAAGAAGTCGTGCGCAGACTGCTCGACCACACCAGCCACACCATGACTGCCCGCTACGCCCGCCTCGCCGACACCACCATCCGCACCCAGTGGGAACGAGCCCGAAAGATCGACATCCACGGCCAGCCCGTCGACACCAGCGGCGACGGACTGATCGGCGACGCCGAATGGATGAACCACAACCTCGCCCGCGCGAAAATGGCGCTACCCAACGGCTATTGCGGCCTTCCGCTGCAGAAGTCCTGCCCTCACGCCAACGCGTGTCTGACCTGCCCCGTCTTCATCACGACACCAGAGTTCCTGCCTCAACACCACGCTCAACGCCAGCAGACCCTTCAATTGATCACCGCCGCCGAAGCACGCGGCCAACAACGCTTGGCCGAGGCCAACCGCACCGTGCTGACCAACCTCGACACCATCATCACCACACTCGAAACCGACCACCAGGACACCGCAGAAGATGCGCGCTGACAACAGTATTCACCTCATCACGGCGGCCAAGAGACGTCACGAAACCACTCGCGCCAAAGCCCTGGCTGCCTTGCACGACCTCCACCAAACGGGGTGCCCGATCAGCTTCACCACGGTCGCCGAACACGCCGGCGTGTCCCGCTCGTGGCTCTACACACAGACCGACATCACGGACGAAATCCGCAGGATCGGAGCACTACGCGAATACGCGCCGGTGACTACCCACCCCAAACAACAACCGGCAAGCGAGGCATCCCTGCGCAATCGACTCCGCCTCGCCCACCAACGCAACCACGAACTCGACGAAGAAAACCGTCGACTACGCGATCAAGTCGCCCAGCTGCACGGTCAACTCCGCACCGCCCGACTTACTGCCACAAAGACAACGTCCACAACGTGAACGCCCTGATGAACGCACCGCCCCAGACACCCGGCCGAAGATAAC
>NZ_JBTBFV010000122.1:0-3958 GCF_054786995.1 Mycobacterium sp. ZZG | reverse complement strand
AAAAGGGGGTCTGGACAGATTCATGGCCGCCGACGGGCACTTTCGTGTCCGCCGGTGGGCAGTTCTTATTGGCCGCTACTGGGCATTTTCATGTCCGCCGGTGGGCAGTTTTTCATGTCCGCCGACATTCGCTTTTTCTAGACAATGGACACACTCGGGCGGGTGATGCTCGAAACCGTCAGCGGAGAACTCGACGAACGCCATCGTTGGGTCATCAGGATTGGCGCGGCACACGTCCCGAAGATCAGTCAACACCGACGTATCCCTATTGGGCGGGGTCCCTATCCCCAGAGCCATCGCGCCATCGAGCTTCCCAGCGCCCAACAGCAGTGTCGACCACGTGTCGGAGTCGATCTCGCCTAGCTCATCAGCCAGGGCCAACGTCCACGTTCCGAGTCCCTCAATGCGTTTGGCCTCAGCAGGCAGGGCAGTCAATGTTGAACGCTTACCCGGTATCTCGATCCTGTCCCGGTAGAGAAGGCAGCGGGCGGACAACTCAGGGTTAAGTTCGACCATCTGAATTGCGGGTTTCAGCAGTCGCAGCGCCATCCGTTCATCGACGGCGACAATCGGGATCTCGTTACCGTCAGGCCCATCGAACACCGACCACAGGCCGAGTGCGGCGAGTAGCTGAGTTTTACCAGTACCCCTGGGGGCCATGATCCCGCCGACGACCGGACGCGGGTCGGGGTCCAGGAACGGGCGCAACATCTCAACCTGCCAGCCACGCAGGCGCATTGGTTCTCCGACACCGTGACCCTTGGGCACGATCAGAAACGTCTCAACCCAGGCGGCGAAACGCTCCGCGCCTCTGAGGTCGCAATCGAAGGGCAAAACGCTCTCGTCGGTGACGGACTTCGGACCCGCCTTCATGGCAAACTTTCAGCTATGGCAGTCAAGGTAACTTTGTCAAACGGGTCGTCCGAATCTTTCGACGGCGCAGGCGACGAATTCTTCGAACGAAAAGACGGCAAGTTGGCGATCCACCGCGAGGACGGAACGGTCAAAGTCTTCACTGCCGATACCTGGACTTCGGTTGACGGCAAGAGGAAATTGCCAGCGAAGCCGCGCGCAGGGGGGAGTCTGGTGACCGGAGAGTAATTGTCCCTGCGCTTGGCGCGAACTGTCGGGGAAACCGCAGTTCAGGGGCTATCCCCCAGGGGTCGCATCCGCTCAATACATCGAACGTTTGTGCAGGTCAGACCACCGCATTTCGCGGTCTCGCATTTCCGCAGGTCGCGTGTCTCGATGCTCGCGCCTTGCGGGCAGCGATGCGGGCGTGGACTGCGGCCCGTTCGTCGTCGGTGCACTGGTCTTTGCGCCGGCCGTTGCAGGGTGCGCACAGCACGCGCAAATTCTCGATGACGTAGGCGAGTGAGACGTCCTCAGTGACCGGGATGATGTGGTCTACCTGTAGCCGTTCACTGGCGTTGCATTGCTCGCAGAAGGGCGAGGAGGCGCGTAGGCGTTTGGAGAGTCGCTGCCATCGGTGCGTGGACAGTGCCGGGTGGTGTGTAGCTGGTGCGGTGCGTTTGGGTTTGCATTCTGCGCAGCGTGATCCACGGGTGATGAGTTCACCGCAGCCGACGCAGATGTACCTAGGCGCGCTCACCCGATCACCAACCCTGTGGTGTCGATGACGTACTCAGAAAGGTGCGGAATGTGGCAGAGCAGCGCATCGGCGGGTGCGTCTACGGTCCACACGTATCCCTTCGCCCATTGGGTGACGTGGCGGGCTTGTGCGAACTGGCACGCGATGCGAAGGTCTGAGGTCCACGACCAGTTGTAGCGGGTAGCTATCGGTGAGCCACGGTAGAGACGAATGCTCTGCGGTTGAGCGGGTCGGCCTTGAACGTTGTAGCCGACTAGCCGGAACATCGCGCGCCAGTGCTCACGTGAGATTGCCAGGTGGGGGTTACCGCTGAAGATCCACGCCTGCCAGAGCCAGTGCCGTAACACGTAGGTGGCGATCAGGTTCCGCTCATGCAGGGCATACAGGACAGAAGCCCATCCGAGACACCCAACCTTGTCGAGGAACACCCACGGGTCAACTGGCGCGGTGAGGTCCGCTATCGCTCTTAGTGCGTCCTCTAGGCCGTCTGTAGTCGGACGGTCCAGTAGGCGTTTGGGCAGGCGATGGTTAGCCCATTCCGAGGAGTGAAGCATGTTTACGGGGCGCGGAAGGTTCACCATCGCCGCATCCGCACTGACCGTTCAGCGAATGCCCGCATGTACTCTTCATACGTCGCATAGTCGTCGGGGTCGATGACGGCGTCAGCCGGTGCGATGACTAGATCTGTTGTGTCGACAGCATATTCGCGGTGAATGTCGCCTACGAAAAGTAGTGCTGAGCCGGGGGCGACAGTTGTCCACAGCATCGACGGCCCGGATCCGTTCGAGCTTCGGCGCTGCTGTCTCGCATAGGCAAGCGCGACGAAAGCGTACTGAGACCACGCCCAACCTCGCCGGTACTGATACGGTGCGCCGCGATAGAGGCGGATGCGATCTGGCGGGATGGCTGGCTGACCGTCGTCTGTGAAGCCTGCCGCGTCGAAGATCTCGCGCCATTCCTCCGCTGCGAGAGCGTCATAGGGGAACTCGCAGTCAAACCAAGCGAGCCGCAAATATTGCCGCAGGGTGGCGAGATCGATGAATCGGAGCCGCCACGTTTCGAGCAGGAGCCGGGGCCGGTCAAAGCCCGACACGGTGTGGTGGAGTAACCGATAGTCATACTCGCTCACCGGTCCGGTCGTTTCGATGAGAAGCCGAATCGCCGAGGGGTCCAGCCGTCCAAACCAATGGGGTCGCTCCATCTGCCTACGTGGCAGGGTGAACCCTCTACGTCTTGCCCGCTGGAACAGGGCACGGTGGGCTTGGTCACCTACGCTGCGCACTATTCGCCGTACACCTTGAGTTCGTGCAGCAGTTCGCCGGCCTCAAGCTCGATGGTCTGTAACTCAATGGCTTTCGACACCAGGGCTGAGAGTTGTTCGCGGGTAAGGGCGAAGTGCAGCAGTTGACCCGCCGAGGTGACCAGACTGAGCACCCGTTCGCAGCCGTCTTTGGAGGCGACGATGAATCCACCGAATCCGGCGAGTGTGGTCGCGGTGATGTCAGACAAACTGCATCCTCTTCTGGTTCTCTAGGTCGATCTTGATGACCTCGTGCCGAAACACGCATCGCCCGTCGCATGCGTCGTCGAGGCGGTCAACGGCGGCGTCCTCGTCGGTAGAGAGCAGCACGGCGGCGGGATACTCACACCAGTAGATCGTGGCGTACTCGCCGTTCCCTACGATGCTTGCTCGTGGCACCGCGCATTTGACGAAAGCTCTTGCGGTAGTGTGGTTCCGGTCGCAACGGTGACGGGTGTAGATCTTCATTGCGTCCCCGCTCCTACCCCAGAAGGTAGGTCGCTGATTGACCTACCTTTAGCCCCTAGGTAGGTCATTTACTGACCCACCTCGTGGTCACTGAGTGACCTACCTGCAACGCGCTGACCTGCACCTTTGTCGAGCCTCTCTATGATCTATCTTTAGAGGTGTCCAACTTGGCCTTACGGCTTTGTCGCAAATGCGCTTTGCGGTCATGCACTGAACATTTTTCATTTTCAGATCCCAGTCCCCCCTGGACGGCATGGGAGGGAACGACTAAGCATTCAGAACAGGACTCAGGATCTAGCCATTTGTTGCTAATGGCCGCACGGATCGCACGCTGGACGTTGCTCTTGTCGGCGGGCTTGAAGCCGTCTTCGGTGGGCCGGCCAAGCAGCAGCGCCAGTTGACCTTTGGCAAAAATGGCATGTCCGTTGGCTTTATGCCGAGCAAAAGCTAGCCCGGATTTTTCGTCGAGGGTGATGGCAGTCGTGCGTTGAGATGCGATTGCGTCGCGAATCCGGTTGTGTGGTTCTGGGTATGGCGGGGTGGTCCCGTGTCGCCGGGTGGTGCGGGCTTTCCCAGTG
>NZ_JBTBFV010000121.1:0-4120 GCF_054786995.1 Mycobacterium sp. ZZG | reverse complement strand
CACGGCCCAAGCACCCAACCGCACCTGGGTCATGGACTTCACCTACGCCCGCACCTGGGTTGGATTTGTCTACGTCGCGTTCATCCTCGACGTGTTCGCCCAGAAGATCATCGCGTGGAACGTGGCACCCACTAAGGCCGTCGAGCTGGTCGACGTGCCGCTACGCATGGCCTTGTGGCAGCGCGACCGTGAGGGTCACCCCGTGGTCCGCGGAGAGCTCATCGGTCACGCCGATGCCGGGTCGCAATACACCTCGATCACTTTCACCGACCACCTTGCCGAGGAGGGCATCTTGCCCTCGATCGGGTCGGTAGCCGACTGCCTGTTGACCGGCTAATCCGGGAGAATGCAGGCACGTAAACGACACGCCAGCAAGGAAAATGCTTGACTGGCGGTAGGCGGCGGGGTTGCACTTGTCTTATGGCGATTCAGCATCAGCTGCGTCTGCACCCAGGCACCGATGTCGCCTGGGTGTTGTCCGGTCCGGGCTGTGAGAAGTACGCGTTGGTCAACGAGTACCTGGGGTATTTGGCCGACCGGAATTATTCTCCCCGCACGCTGCGAGCCTACGGCTATGACCTGCTGGCATTCTGCCGTTGGCTCGACGACGTCGATGTCACATTGAGTGCGGTGACCACCGAGACGGTGCTGGACTTCATGCGGCACTGCCGGCAGACTCCGATCGCGGGGCGCCCCGCCAATGTGGTGTCGATGACCGGCGCGGCCTACGACCACTACTCGTCGACGACCATCAACCACCGCCTTGCCGCATTGACCGGCCTGTACCAGTTCCGCGAACTGCGTGACCCCAGGCTGCGGAGCCCGATCCCTAGTGGCCGCGAAGCCCGTCGGGTCAGCGCTGAGGAACGCACCGGCTTGCTTGGACATTTGGTCCGGCCCAAACGCCGATCGGCGCTGCGGCTGCGCGAACCGCGTCGGCTGCCGCGGGCCTTGAATCGTCACGAGACCGCTCAGCTGTGTTATCGAGCCTGCGGACGTGGCGTGACCGGGCACTGGCTGGGCT
Source organism: Mycobacterium sp. ZZG (assembly GCF_054786995.1). Lineage (NCBI taxonomy): Bacteria > Bacillati > Actinomycetota > Actinomycetes > Mycobacteriales > Mycobacteriaceae > Mycobacterium > Mycobacterium sp. ZZG. Next base: position 3,096 of record NZ_JBTBFV010000121.1, on the reverse strand, counting down.
GATGTTGTTGTCCGGGCTTCGATCTGGAGAACTGCTGACCCTCAACGTGACCGATGTCGATATCGGTGCCCGCTGGGTGAAGGTGATGGGCAAAGGCGCCAAGGAGCGCCGCGTGCCTCTCGATGTGGAGGTCGCCGGGCTGATCCAAACCTATCTGCTCGTTGAAAGACCCGAATCGGACAGCAACCTCCTATTCCTGGTCGCGAAAGGCCCGCATCGGGGCCAACCCTTGACCGCGGCCGGTTTACGCACAATCTTCCGGTATCACCGAGCCAAGACCGGGGTGCTCGCGGGTCACCCGCATGCGTTACGACATACCTTCGGCACCGCGATGGCCGAGGCCGGGGTGGATCTGGCGGTGATGCAAGCTCTGCTCGGGCACTCCCACATCGACACCACAGCCCGCTACATCCATCTGGCACCCATCCACGTCAAGGCGGAATACGATGCTGCCCGAACACGATTACGTTCCCGCCCCTGAAACACCGGCGCAGATCTACGCTGCCTACCTGGTTCACCTACAACGCCGGGACCGCGGCAACACCGCTTATGCCCAAGCCGCCCGATCGTTTCTACGGCGCTGGCCCCGAGTCCAGACCTGGGCCGACATCCCACTGCAGCAGCAGTTGGCGGCGAACTGTTCGACGCGGCCGTTTATCACGTTCCTGATGGTCAGCCGACGGCTGCAACCGGGTTACGACTACCTCGTGCACCGCAAACTCTGCAGCCTCTGGCACGAGCTGACCGACAGCTGCCTGCAACCCGACCTCGATCAGTTCCTGCGCGCAGCAGCCGAATTGGGTTTCAGTCAGCGGGTCGCTTCGGCGATCGGCTCGCAGATCATCGCCCGCCTGCTGATCCAGACCGCCCGCCCCCTGGCCGATCTGCGGGAACATGATCTGCAAGAGTTGCTGCACGCTTGCGATAGCCGACAGGAACGCACCGGCCGCGGTGCCAGGCACTATCGCAGCACCACCCACAGTGCCCGCCAGATCCTGTTCCACCTCGGCATCCTCGACGACCAAGCACCTCCGGCGGTCGCCCCGTTGACCCTCGAGGAGCGCATGGCCGACGTCCCGGCGGCGCTGCGGCCGGAGTTCGTGGCCTATCTGAACCGCAAATACGCCACCTGCGTGCCCAAAACGGTCAGCTCCCTGGCCACCCGATTGGCACATTTCGGCCGCTACCTCGCCGCCACCGACCCCAGCCTGACCTCGCTGAACCAACTGGACCGCCGCCGGCACATCGAGCCGTTCATCACCTCGCTGACCACCGCCACCAACAGCGTCACCGGTGAGCCGATCACCATCGCCGACCGGATCCGACGCATCCACGCGGTGGGCAACTTCCTGGCCGAAATCACCGAATGGGGATGGGACGACGCCCCACCGCGGCGCCTGATCTTCCGCACCGACATGCCGCGGCCACCCCGCTGTCTGCCCCGATATCTACCGGTCGATGCAGACCGCACACTCACTGCCGCCCTGGCGAAATCACCTTACCGACTCGCCGCTGACGCCCTGCTGGTGCAGCGGGCCTGCGGACTGCGCATCGGTGAACTGCTCGACCTCGAACTCGACTGCATCCACGAGATCCCGGGCCAGGGATCGTGGCTCAAAGTTCCCCTCGGCAAGCTCAACTCCGAACGCATGATCCCCGTCGACGACGAGGTCCTCACCCTCGTGGACCGCATCACCACAACCCGCTCCTGCGGGCGACCGATGATCCATCCCCGCACCGGCGCCCCCGCCGACTTCCTGTTCACTCACCACGGGAAAAGACTGTCCCAGAACGCAATACGCGAAGAACTGAACCGGGCAGCCCAAGCTGCTGGCCTAGGACACATCACACCGCATCAACTGCGACACACCTATGCCACTGCACTGATCAACGCTGGAGTATCGCTGCAGGCCCTCATGGCACTGCTGGGCCACGTCTCCTCCCAGATGAGTCTGCGATATGCCCACCTCTTCGACCACACCGTACGCACCGAATACGAACGCGCCTTGGACCTGGCCAAAAGTCATATCGGAGCGCTGCCCACCACCACCGCAGTCGGGTTGCCGCTGACCGATATCACCGGCACCGGCTGGAAAGACACCCCGGCCATCAAATCCCGCCTGGCCGGCGGATACTGCCTACGCGCACCCGCGCAAGGGTCCTGCCCGTATGCCAACATCTGCGAACACTGTCCCAGCTTCCACACCGACGCCACCCACCTCGCTGTCCTTGCCGCCCAACGCATCGACGCCCACGATCTGGCCGTAGACGCAGAAAAACGGGGATGGATCAACGAAGCCGACCGCCACCGCAAGCTCGTCTCCCGACTCGACGCGCTCATCACCGCAGCGGCATCCGCATGAACGAACCCGCCCTGCTGCGCGTCGAACGGGTCTGCGCCAACCTCGCCACCGCCGGCCAGCCCATCACCTTCACCGCCGTCGCCGAGCACGCCCAGATCAGCCGCGCCACCCTCTACCGCGACCGCCAGCTCCGCGCCATCGTCGACGAACACCGCACCCGACAAACCGACGCCCGCACCCTCACCGGCCTGGCCACCGACGTCGCCCACCTACGCACCGCCGTCGAAGCACTCGCCGCACGCGTCAAACGCCACGACGAACAACTCCGCAAACTCACCACACCACCCCGACAATGAACCACTCCGCACGCCAACACAGCTCCCTGAGCCCGCATTAGCCGGTCAAGCCTACGACAACGCGTTGATGGAGTGCGTAATCGGGCTGTACAAGACCGAGTGCATCCGCACCACGATCTTCCACGCCGGCCCCTACCGCAACATCGGAGACGTCGAGTACGCCACCGCCGGCTGGGTCGACTGGTACAACACCAGGCGCCTGCACAGCAGCCTTGAGATGATGACCCCCGTGGAGTTCGAGCAAGCCCATTACGCGACCCTCAACCGAGAGCCGCAACCCGTATAGAAGCGGCGGAGAACCTGGGGCGGTTCAGTCCGCGCACCTTCAAGACCACCACGGTCGTTGATCCGTGCGCGTCGTTCCCGCCGGATCTGGTGGGTCGCCGCTTTGACCAGGGCCGTATCGACGCGGTGTGGTCCACCGACATCACCTACCT
>NZ_JBTBFV010000120.1:0-4180 GCF_054786995.1 Mycobacterium sp. ZZG | reverse complement strand
CACGACGACGACCCCGTCACGACGACGACCACGGCCCCGCTCACCACACCGAGCGGGGCCGTTCCCATCGGCCACTCGTCACCAAACTCGATGATGCCCATATCCTCATCCACAGCGACGGGCAACAGGCTGGTGCTCGCCAACGCCGAAGTCCCCGACCGGGACAAGTTTCAACGCTCACTGTTCAATTACCACCGGCTATGTGGTGCTGGTGGCGCCCATCGTGGCCTTCCTCTTGGTCATCCTTCCGACCGCCTGACCGAGTGTGGCGGCGGATTGAGTTTCATCAGCTAACCAACTTGTTTTGCACGTGCAATGGTTTGTACAACTGCGATGCAAATCCCAGTTCACGGCAGTTCCGCAGCTTCGGGCCGCCACGCGCGGCAGGCGGGTGTGTGAAAACTCTTCGGTCGAGTCGAGCAATTGAGCGTTCTTCTCTCACCCACTGCAGCCATTTGGGTGGTCGTCCGTGGCTTCCATCATCAGCAAACGGTTACCGTGTGCCGGACGCCAGCACTGACGAGGATCGACTCCAACGCGTCCCGTCGAGATGCAGGAACAACAATCACGAGCTCTTTCATCGCGCGACTGACTCCGACATAGAGCACCCTGCGCTGCTCGGAGTTGACGCCGTCTCCCCAATCGTCCAGAACGTGAGAAGGTCCGGACGCCGTTGACGGGAGCGCCATGATCACCGCTTCGAACTCATCACCCTTGACCCCGTGCACGTGGCCCCAACGAAGTGAGTCCGGAGTCTCCGATAGTGCTCCTACAGTTCGACTTTCCCAGAAGCTCCACACCTTTTCCGGAATTTTCATTCGGGTGCCCAAACGCTGAGCAAGCTCCACGCGCGTGCGATCGGCGAAGTCCTCGAGGATTGTGCGCACCTCCAATTTGCACGAATCGGGGTCACCCCAATCATTCGAAGAACGCAAAAGCTGGCTAACCACCCCTCGAAGTTCTTCTGGCGTCACTTCGAGATGCTCGAGTTGGTCGGCCCTTCCTTCCACCTGCAGATCGTCAGGCCATGAGAATTGGTTGAGCACGTACGCCTCGACGCGGCGGATCGCACGCATCCTGCCCGTAGGGTCTGTGCCGGAACGTAAGTCAGCCAAGGCGACCAACAGTGTCTCCATGTGCGAACTGCCATGGGGCGGTTCTTTACCTGTGCGCAGAAGTGCTCGGGCGTCCGACCTTCGGTGAGCGATGACACGAGTTCTCATGACTGAGATTCCTGCTTGGCGGATGATCTTGTACGCAGCCTCTCCTGCGCGAACACCCGATCCGACTACGACATGGATGGTGTCAGATCCGCCAGGATGCTCGGAGTGGGGCTTCACTTCACCGATTCCGACTGCGCGCAGGCTGTTTACCACAGAACAGATGACAGGGGTTGATCGGTAGCAAGTTGTAAGTGTTGCTCGTTCCTCTGCCGCGACACCATCGCGAAACTGTTCGTATATTGCCGAATTGGCCTGGCGGAACTCGTATATGGCTTGGTCTGGATCAGCAACGGCAACAACGTGGATTCCTGCGTTAGTGAGATGGTCGACGATCGCGTGCTCGATCGAGTCGCAGTCTTGGAACTCGTCGACGATGATCTCGTTGAACCGTAGCGCCAGGAGAGGGAGCGGTGACTCGGCGGAGGCCAGTACTTCAAGAGCTCGGCGCCGCGCTGCAGTCGTGTCGTAGATGTGGGCGTCGTGGAGAGATGTGATCCTGGCGTGTCCAAGCTCGTTCACCTTCTGTCGCGACCATGGCGTGAGTTTCTCCCACGCTATTCGTTCCGTCCTGCTCAACGTGGCCTCGTCGATCGCCCAAACTCCTTCGCACTGAACGAATCGAGTGAGTCGAACACCTACCCCTCCAGATTGCGGTCTCACAAGTGCCATCGAGTTGCGCAGATCGTCCCAAGAGGTGACGTACGTAGGCCGACGACCGCCCAGTCGCATCGTCGCCGGCGTCACGACATATCGGCGGAAGAACAAGTCGAAAGTTCCTACATAGTTCGGCGGTTCCAGGAGGAGCGGAACGTCCCGGCATCGAAGTCGGGCGACATTCACTGCTGCGTTGGTGAAGGACAGCATCGCCACTCGACGGCCGTCGTCAAAGTCGCGTCGAAGTCGCGCAACTACGGTTCGAGTTTTCCCCGCTCCGGGACCTGCTTCGACGAGGCGGACCTTTGGAGCGAGCGCGTCAAGTTGTTCGTCACTGAGGCCGAGTGGGTTTCCGTCGCTCATTCTCGTTCCGTATCGACGTGAGCGACCGCGTCGATGGCATCTTTCAGATACGTCGGCACTTCGAGCGATGACCCGTCGTCGGACTCCAAAGCTTCTGCGACGATGTGGGCGAAATCGCCCTTTGCGATGTCTAAATAGACATCTTCGGTTGGAGATTTCGCCCGGATGGCGGCCGCGAATGTTTCCGCACGCTCGTCGGCCCCCTTGCCATCAACGTTGGCTACGACCTTCGCCCAGTGCGCCTGCGACTTTGGGTGTAGCTCGAGAAATGCTTTGTGCAAGGACTGTTCGTTCTCGGGCATCCTGAACATTTCTGCTTCTAGCGTCGTGCCGCCGACTACTACGGTGAGTCGCCCAGCTTCAACGTGGCTCGCGAAGCGCTCTTTGTAGAGCGTCCGCCTTTCGTCGCCTGCGCCAGTGTGGTCTCGGTCGGTTACAACAACGACGCGATCTATCCGAGGGTGCTGACCGTCCAGCAGTACGCGAAGGTAAGGCTCGAAATCGACGCCCTCGATGCTTATCAATGTGGCACTGCGGAACTGACGCATTAGCTTCTTCGTCATTACGCCAGCGTCACCCTTGGAGCCGCTCGACTTTGCATCACCGGCTGCGGCCAGGCCAATATCGGCTGCGCCGGATTTCTTCGTGTTGCTGTCGTCGGCCGACTGTCCGTCGTCGGGTGTACACAGCTGGGCTGCAACCTGCCGGAGATGATGCTGCGCCAGTGCGGGCAGCACCAACATCTCGGCGATACCTTCGACAAGAACGACGTCGCGAGCGAACAATAGTGCGGCGCGGGTCGAGTTCAGGTAGCGATCAATCTTCCGGCGATCTGTATCCTTCAGACCGAGATCGCGGATGGCGGTCACCTTGGTGCACCAGTCGGCGCCGTCGCTGTCTCGTGCGACCACTACAACGTTGAGAATTGAGACTGTGCTCGCAAGAACCGGCGAGTGAGTAGTCACGACTACCTGTACCTTGCCGCCGGGTTGTGTGACATCGTCGCTTTGCCCGCTCGACTTTGCTTGGTCATGAAGGAAGTCCAGTAACACCAGCTGCAATTGGGGATGCAGGTGTGCCTCGGGCTCCTCGACGAGCAGCAGCGTCAGATCGCTGTCCTTCGCCCTCACAAGTTGCAGAACGATCATGGCGATGTAAAGCAGGTTCGCGTAGCCGAGACCCGTTGCCGCGATGTCCCCTATTGGCACCTCGCGCTCGGCAAGCTGGATACGCAACAAGCGAGCGATGCGGCGCATCTCAAGCTTTCGTTGATTGAGCTCGATGACATGCGCACGATTCGGTGGAGTCGTCTGTACGAAGAAGCTTTGGATTGCGTCCTTGGTGGTCACGGCGAGCTGATGTTCAGCAACTTTCGTAAGCGCCGAATTCGCGGTCTCAACGAAACCTCCCTCTAAGTCTGTATCAGGGCCAACCAAGATCCGGAGGACGTCGTGCAGCAGCGCCTGGTCGCCGCCGTCGAGATCTCTTACAGCGTCGCGTAGAGGGGGCAAGTAGACGTAGGAGATCCGCCGCCTTAACCCCGGCTCAGGGTCTTCGGCGCGCGCATCGCCAACTCCCCACGTCAGGACACTGCGCTTCGGCACATCGGCGCGAGTGGCGAATGTGGCAGTGTAGACAAGTTCTTCATGGGAATCGACCAGTTGCGCTAGGTAGATCGACTTTTCGATCTCGCTCAGACCTGAGTAGCGTGCAGATAAGTCGACAGGTGTGCCGGCTGGGCTGCCGTGCGACAGATCCCGCTCTCCAACGAACCAAGCCGTCTGGCGCCCCGAGGCCGGGAAAGCGACCAGCCGAGAAATTGTCAATACCTGTGGATCGGGGTGTTTCAGGCGACCTCCGTTCCGGTGCTCTCGTCACCGTTTGAAGGCGGTGTTGGTGGGGTGATGTCGGTGGGTCGTTCGAGTAGCTTGCCTTTGTGG
>NZ_JBTBFV010000119.1:0-4206 GCF_054786995.1 Mycobacterium sp. ZZG | reverse complement strand
ATTCCTTTGCTCGAGTGACTTTGACGGGTCTCTCGAAGAATCACGCGATGACCTTCAATCATTCGGCAACGACACGCCGGTACCGCTGATCAGGTCCGACTCGTACACCACTCTGCTGGACGCAACCGTGTGGTCGGGTAGTCGTGGCACCCGGTCGCCGGCCCACCCATAGGACCGGTCTGGCAACACTGGGAGCGGGGTTCAGCCATGAATAGTGACTTCGCTCCAGATGGGGCATCGAGTCCGACGGTGTTGTGCCCGCAGGGCCACGTCAATGCCTGGAACTACAAGTTCTGCGGCGAGTGTGGTGCTGCGATCGGGGTGGTGGCCTGGCCGGAGGAGCAGGTCGCTTCCTGTGACGTTCCGTCGTCACGGGGCCGTGTCGCGGTGACGGCCATCGCTGTGTCGGCTGTGGTGGCGATTGTGGTTGCGGCGGTCGTGGGGTTCCTCATCATGCGGCCGACGGCAGACGACGATGCCATGCGCCCTCGGGACGGATTCGGATCAGCCGTAACGGCTACTACGGCAGTGGTCACTACCTGTTCGGAAGGCCCCGTCGTGCAGGCGGAATCAGTCGATATGACGCCAGATGGGATGACGGTCAGCGCTGCGTTTCTGACGCCGTGCCCCGGAGGGGACACCGAAGCCGGTACCGGGGTGCGGATCACCGTTGCCGACGGGCAGCGTGACATCGCCGCGGGACTGTTCGACTTCTCGGCGCAGCCACTGAAGTTGCAGCCTGGAGCCACAGAGCATCGGAAGCTGGTGTTTCCGCACGGCATGTACTGGCGCACGCCCGAAATGTTCTCGGGTGCGCCGCAGCTGGTCTTGCATCCCAGCGACGAGGTAGAGGCGACCTCCGTGCGCTCGGGATCCGAGACGTTGGTCGCGGCTGCGCCGGCCAAGCCGGAGCACGGCAGCGTCGACGGTGTCGCCGAGGCCGTGCTGAAGGAGCTCCGCGACGCTGACTCCCACTATGTGAACGTCAGCGTCGCGAATCGCTGGGTGCCGCAAATCAGTTCGAAGAAGGCGGGTCTGGTGGTTGACGGAAGGACGCTGTCCAGTGCCGATGTGCTGCGGGATCACCTGGACTTGCGGCGCAAGTACAGCGGAGTGCGATTGACGCACTCAAGCCAGTGGACAACATTCAGTGCCCCCGACTGGTGGGTGACGGTCGTCGGCCTTCCGAAGCTATCTGCGTCCGAAGCCAATCGCTGGTGTAACACCCAGGGATTGGGCGTCAACGACTGTTTCGCCAAGTTCGTCAGCTCCTACTTCGGTGTCGAAGGCACCACGGTCTACAGGAAGTGAGTCAGGCGATGACTTTCTGCGTGTACTGCGGTGCACCGTTGACTGATGCCGGGCGCTGCAACTCGTGCGGTGCGGTAAAAGTCGGTCAGATCTGGCACGAGCCGGCGCACAACGTGACTGCCGGTGTTGCCGATGGCGGGACCGGGTGGCGACCCGATCCGACCGGACGGCACGAAGGGCGCTACTTCGTCAGCGGGCAGCCGACCGACCTGATCCGAGACGGAGGCGTCGAAGCGCTGGATTCACTGGGGAAGCAGCAGCTGGATCACAGTGTCGGTGAGCCGGATACGGCGTTTACGCCGGGCGGTGGTAAGCGTCGTCGGGCGTGGGTCGGGGTGGCGGCAGCGGCGTTGGTGCTGGCGCTGCTCGGCGGTGGTGTCGCGGCGTACGCGTACGTGAACCGGGACCGCACGACGGTCGACGACAAGTATCTGGTGGCGCTGAAGCAGGCCGGATTGTCGGGCGAATTCAACAGCGATGCCAACGCGGTGGCGCACGGCAAGCAGGTGTGCCGTTCGATGCAGGACGGTAGTCCCCAGCAAGGGATGCCGGCCGATGAGGTTGCGGTGCAGTACTTCTGTCCGCAGTTCGTTGAGGGCTTCCACGTGTTGGAGACGGCGGCCATCACCGGGAGCTTCACACTGAACGACGAGAATCCGAACAGGTATGCGCCGGCGATCGAGGTGAACGGGTCTTCGTGTACCGGCGCCGGCGGATACTCGGACGTGAATCCCGGAACGCCGGTGACGGTGAAGAACGGCAAGGGCGACATCCTCACGTCTACGTACCTGGAGCCCGGAAAGGGCGGCCGGTACATGTGCACATTCAGCATGACGTTTGAGGTCACCGAGGGGGAGGACCAATACGTCGTCTCGGTCGGTCGGCGAGGGGAATTGAGCTTCACATTCGACGAGCTGAAGGCCAATGGTGTTGCGCTGGTGCTGGGTTAGTGCCGAGATTGTTCTGCGGGTCGCGATCACCTGACGGCTGACGGTGTGTCGGTGCAGTCTCGGCGCAAGAGTGGGTAGGGGCGGACAGCCTACGGTGCGGCGAGCGCTCCACCATGTCGATGACCGCGCGGTTGAACGCGGCCGGTTCGTCGACGAACGGTTCGTGACCGGACTGGTCGAACCAGAGCAGCTGCTTCGACGGTGCTTCCAGCGTGTCGACGTAGGCGACGGTGGTGTCGGGCGGCACCCGGTGGTCACGGCGCCCGACGAAGAAGACGGCGGGCATGCGCAGGACGGGGAAGGTGGTGAAAAGTTTCAGTGCAGAGCCTTCGCGCCACATCGCGTGTCCATCGTGAACCGGAAGCCGCGGATCTGGCTGACCAGGTCCAGCGGCGAGGACTCCCGGCCGCCGCCGTACACCGTCCCGCGCAGCTTCCACATTGCCCGGGGCGACAGTTGCCCGTCGAGGCGCTGCAGCCAGATGCGTTCGCAGAAGACGCCGGCCGGCGGATACGGGGGCGGACCGATGACCCGCCAGCGCCTTCACGGCTCGGCGGTGGCCGCGCTGTTCGGCCGCGGCGAGTGCACAGGCGTACGAGGCGGATTGCGGCCGCCGCGTCGCCGATCTGGGCGGTGCCGAGGTAGGCCGCGACCCGTTCCGGATGCCGGTCGGCGTAGAGCACACCGAGTAGCGAACCCCACGAGTGGCCGTGCAGCACGACTTGCTCGCGGCCGACGTGGGCGCAGACCATCTCGACCAGGTCGTCGAGGTCGGTGAGGAACTGCTCGACGGTCATCGATGAGCGCGGCATGCCGCGGCGGAAGGACTTGCCGGCGCCGCGCTGATCCCAGTAGACGGCGGTGAATCGGTTCTCCGAGTTCCGAGTTGAAGTGACGGAGGAGACGGGTCTCGCTGAGGCCCGGCCCGCCGTGCAGGTGGATCAGCGGCGGGTTGGCCAGGTCGCGGCCGCGGATCAGCACCCACTGGTTGACACCGCCGAGCCGGCATTAGCCCACCTCGGCGACGCTTTGCGGGACGACGCTGCCGGCCGCGGTGCGGAATGGTTCGGTTCTGCCGGGGCCTCTCAGAGGTAACATTGTTCTCGGCGGCAGGCCTCGGCATTAGAGCCGAACGGCCTCGATGTCAGGGGTTGAATGTTCGCACGAGTTCGATCAACCAAGTCGGGGTCTGGGACCCGCGCCGTGAGCGATTGGTGCCGATTCATCAGTGCCGGTTCACTTTTCATCGATCCCGGCTCACCATGGCAGAACGCCTGGATCGAATCCTTCAGCGGCCGCCTGCGTGACGAATTGCTCAACTCCTCGGATGATCATCGAGGACTGGCGCTGCGACTACAACGCCAACCGACCCCACTCCGCCCACGGCGAACTCACCCCGGCCGAGTTCGCTCTACAGTGGACCACGACCCACCAACCCCAAGTCGCATAGCGACTGGACCACCAAACGGGTCCCCTCATCGTCATCCGCGTCGCGCGATAGGGGGCCTCAGCCGCAGGGTCGATGGAGGGATGTTTCATGGGGATCCCAGGGTTCCCGTCCCCATGCCGGCTGGGTGAGGGGTTCTACGAACTGCGACGCATGGGATCATGAAGCGCCCCAGGTTTGATGCCGCATCTTTCTGAGTTGGAAGGATGCAAACCATGCCGAAGAAGATCGACCCGAACGTCAGGGAGCGCTGTGTGCGGCAGGTGCTGGATACCTTGCCGCTGTACCCGTCGGTGACTGCCGCGTGTGAGGCCGTCGCGCGGCGTGAGGGCGTTGGGAAGGAATCGGTGCGCCGCTGGGTCGTGCAGGCCCAGATCGACGGGGGTCAGCGTCAGGGCGCTACGAGCGAGGAGCTCGCTGAGATCAAGGAGCTCAAGGCCAAGGTGCGCCGGCTTGAGGAGGATAACGAGATTCTGCGGCGGGCCTCGATTTTCTTCG
>NZ_JBTBFV010000118.1:0-4510 GCF_054786995.1 Mycobacterium sp. ZZG | reverse complement strand
CCTCAACCACCGGTGGCGGACTCCACCCCTCACGGGCAGATTCGTGTCCGCCACTGGGCAGTTCTTACTGGCCACCTACGGGCACTTCTCATGTCCGCCTACGGGCAGTTCCAACTGTCCATTGACACGCGGATGCCCCCCGCGCTGTCGACACCATCCGACGAACAACCACGCAACACCCCCGCGCAGCAGACCCATTGCCTCGACGTTCCGGGTGGTGTTGGTATCGCCATCCTTGGCGGTATAGCTCGACCGTACGACGCGGCGCGCGGCGATGGCCTCCGGAATCAGCGCGACCGTCGCCTCGGACCGCGGCTGGGAATCGATGACGAACATCGACGCCAACGCCTCGTCGATGGGCGCGAGCTGGTCCTCGCGGCTGACCGCGAGTACCTTGGCCCGCGCCCGACGCGCCGCCGCACGATACGGCGAGGTCTCCAACAAACCAAGCCCCGCAAGCACCGCCAACGACTCCGCAACGGTGAGATTCAGTGGCGGCAATGAGTGTTTCCGCAGGATCGAATACCTCTGTTGGCCGGCGTCGAGGTCGTCCTGTGCGACGACATCCTGGACCGGATCGACGAGATCGTTCCCCCGGCACCGACGTCGGCACCCTCGACCGGGCGTTCGTCCCGGCGGCACGACGTTGAAACCAACACAGACCGTCCGCGCCGCGTATCGGCCCCATCCGGCGTGTCGACGGCGGACACTGAAACCTATGTTCACTGCTTTCTGGGTCATCGCGGCGGTGGTCGCCGTCGGCGCCGTCGCGGGCGGCTTGGTGCGGATGCGGGCATGGTTGCAGAAACCCGTTCCACCGGAGGTGATCGAGGCCGCGCGCCGCGACGACGATGAGAATGCCGATTAGGCGCGGAATAATCCCCGCGTCGGTGCACTTGGCTCAAGAGTCGACCTCCCCCGACTCAGGAGCCATCCATGACCCGTCCCCTCCGCGTCGCCGTGCAGATCCAGCCTGGCGGCACCCCCGACTACCGCACGTGGCGCGACGCCGTCCTTGCTGCCGACGACCTCGGCGTCGACGTGATCTTCGGTTACGACCATTTCCACCGTCCGGCGTTGGAGGCCATCGTCGACGGCAAGCCCGTCATGTCGGACGAGCAGCCTGACGTCGCCAACTTCGAGGGCTGGACTGCGCTCGCATCGTGGGGCGAAATCACCTCGCACGCCGAGATCGGTCTACTCGTCACCGGCGTCGGTTACCGCAACCCGGACCTGCTCGCCGACATGGCCCGCACCGTCGACCACATCAGCGGCGGCCGGCTCATCCTCGGCCTCGGCGCTGGATGGTACGAAAAAGACTACACCACTTACGGATACGACTTCGGCACGTTCGGCTCCCGATTCGACCTGTTCGACGAGAGCCTGATCCGCATCAAGAACCGGCTTGCTGCATTGGTTCCGCCGCCCGTTCGCAAGCTCCCAATCCTCATCGGGGGCACGGGGCCCAAACGCTCGCTGCCCGCGGTGGCCCGGCACGCCGACATCTGGCACGCGTACCAGGAGCTCGACGGCTTCCGGCGGTCCAGCGAATGGGTCGACGAGTTGGCGGCGACGTTCGGTCGCAGCGGCGCGGACATCGAACGTTCGACGCTGTGGCAGGACGCCCACACCGCCGATGCGTTCCGAGAGGCGGGTGTCACGTTGTTCCAGACCGAACTCACCGCCGACGACGGTTACGATCTCACACCGCTCAAGCAGGTGCTGACGTGGCGTGACCACGGCTGACGGCAATCGAAAGTCCTGCTCTTCAAGTGCCTTTCGATGCTCCTTCTGCCGTGGCAAAGAAAGCGGTGACTTCCTCGGCGAACAGTTCCGGCTGCTCCCAGGCCGGGAAATGCCCGCCCACCGGTGGCTCGCTCCAGTAATGGATGTCGGTGAACCGCTTCGCCGCCCACCGGCGCGACGGACGCTGAAGCTCGAACGGGAAAACAGCGCCGCCAGTAACAGCGTGGACGATGTCGCCGGTGTCGAGAGGGTCCGGCGGTGCGAGCGGTGGCATGAGAAGGATGCCGGCGACGTGTTCGCTGTCCTGTTGAGCGACGCTGGCGCTGATACTTGTCCCCCAGTCGCTTCGGCAGCACCATAACGCTCATATCCCAGCCGACGCATCAAGGTTGCCCCGACCTCGGGGAACCGACTCGCGAAGATGCCGAACTGGTTTTCCCTCTGCTTCAAGCGATGCCCACGCCGTGGGTGGAACCCGAGGACGTCTCACATGCGGTCGTGTATCTGGCCTCCGACGAATCCCGGTTCGTCACAGGTCAGCAGCTCTTCGTTGACGCCGGTGCCGGCCTCAAGCTCGGAATGTGACGTGGTTTACCGGGCTCACTCAGGTTCGCTTCGGAGTGAATTACCCAGCACCGACGGTTGGGACGCAGCGGTCTCGTCGAAGGTAGTCGCGGTCAACGCTCAGTGAAACGCGACCGGACGCATGGCGATGCGCCTAGGCCGGGCCGTCATCGCGCACACTAGGTGTCGCACCCCGACGCCATGGAGGAACGATCTCGGAATGAGCCCGGCCGCCGACTTCGACTTCATCATCGTGGGAGCAGGCAGCGCGGGCTGTCTGGTCGCCAACCGGCTCAGCGCCGACCGCGACCACCGCGTGCTCCTGATCGAGGCCGGCGGAAGAGACGACTGGTTCTGGATCAAAGTGCCGGTGGGCTACCTGTACACCATTGCCAACCCCCGCACCGACTGGTGCTTCACCACTGAACCCGACCCAGGTCTGGCCGGCCGCAGCATCATCTACGCGCGTGGCCGCGTCCTCGGCGGCTGTTCGTCGATCAACGCCATGATCCACATGCGCGGGCAGGCCAGCGATTACGAACTCTGGGCGCAGGCCACCGGCGACGAGCGATGGCTGTGGGGCGGCCCGGACCGACCCGGCGAGACACTGGAAATCTACAAACAGCTGGAAGACTACTTCGGCGGAGCCGACGACTGGCACGGCGCCGGTGGGGAGATCCGGGTCGAGCGGCCGCGCGTGCGCTGGAAGATCCTGGACGCCTGGCAGGCCGCCGCCGCCCAGTTGGGCATCTCCCCGATCGATGAGTTCAACCGCGGCGACAATTCCGGCAGTGCGTATTTTCATGTCAATCAGCGCCGTGGCCGGCGCTGGTCGATGGCCGACGCGTTCCTGCACCCTGTCACCCACCGCGCCAATCTCACCGTCTACACACAGACCCAGGCCTTACAGCTGCTGATGGACGATCAGGTTCGCGACCATCAGCGGCGCGGTGCCTGGACCACCGCGCAGCACCGCGTCACTGGTGTGCGGCTGCTCAAAGACGGCCAGATCGTCGACGTGCGGGCCCGCCGGGAGGTGATCCTGAGCGCTGGAGCCATCGGCTCGCCGCACCTGATGCAGGTCTCGGGTCTGGGCCCGGCCGGGCTGCTCGCCCAGCATCACGTGCCGGTGGTCGTCGATCTGCCCGGTGTCGGTGAAAACCTCCAGGACCATCTGCAGCTTCGAACTGTCTACCGTGTCCGGGGCGCGCGCACCGTCAACACGCTGTATCGGAATTGGATCACCCGTGCCGGCATGGGAATCCAGTACCTGCTGCTGCGGTCAGGACCCCTCACGATGCCGCCGTCCACGCTGGGGGCCTTCGCCAAGAGCGACCCCGCGCTGGCCAGCCCTGATCTGGAGTGGCATGTGCAACCCTTGTCTCTGCCGAAGTTCGGCGAACCTCTGCACCCTTACGGAGCCATCACTCCCTCGGTCTGCAATCTGCGCCCTACCTCGCGTGGCCACGTGCGAATGGCCGATGCGGATCCGCTGACCCACCCGAAGATCTCCTGCAACTACCTGTCCACTGACGCCGATCGTGAAGCCGCCGTACGGGGCCTGCGGATGACCCGCCAGATCATGGCGGCGCCGGCCCTGGCCCGCTATCGCCCGGAAGAGATGCTCCCCGGCCCACGACTGAAGAGCGACGAAGACCTCCAGGTGGCAGCCGGTGAACTGGGCACCACCATCTTTCACCCGGTGGGTACCTGCGCGATGGGTGCCTTCGACATGCGCGGTCTGCCGCGGTCGGCCACCGCCGTGCTCGACTCCGACTGCCGCGTGTTCCGCGTCGCCGGACTTCGAGTGGTCGATGCTTCGGCGATGCCCACCATCACTTCTGGCAACACCAACGCGCCGGTCATGCTGGTCGCCGAGCGCGCAGCGCGGGCGATCCTGACATGAGTCGGCAGACTGTGCGCGTGTCCTGGCAGCACAACCCGCACCGACCATGCGCGTCTTCGTCGGCCGGTGCGCCGTGCGACTAGTGTCCTGAGTCATTAATTCGGTTGCAGTAGTTGGCGATGCTTGCCAGGATCTGGTCGGCGGTCTTAGTCCAGACGTAAGGCTTGGGGTTGTCGTTCCAGGTGTCGATCCAGGCACGGATATCGGCGTTGAGTTGCCGCACCGAGGTGTGAGTGGAGCGGCGCAGTTTCTTGGTGGTCAGCTCGGCAAACCAGCGCTCGACGAGATTGAGCC
>NZ_JBTBFV010000117.1:0-4669 GCF_054786995.1 Mycobacterium sp. ZZG | reverse complement strand
CACATTCCGGTCGTGCCGGTCGCGCCATTCGCGGGTCTGGTCGGTGTATTCGATCGTCATCGAGATCCATTCGTCGCAGAAGGCGGAGGGCTCGACGATGAACCGCGGCGGTCGGCTGGGGTCGGGCAATCGCTCCTCGGGAACCGGGGGAGGTCCAGGCAGGACCAGAGGTCCGCGGTCCGCTGCGGCGCCGAAATCGATTGCCGCGCAGATTGACCGGATAGCTCCGACGGCGCCGGCTGCCGCACGCGCGAGCTGGTCTGCCGCGGGACGGTAGTTGCCGACGCTGCCGGCGTAGGCCCGCCAGTACGCGATGGCCTGTCCGTACAGCTCCCGCATGACCCGGTGCGGGGTCTGCTTGGCCAGCGGGACCGTTTTGTCTGCGGCTCCGCGCATCGCCTCGGCCACCGCCTCGTACTGTCGGCGCTGATCCTCAGTCCACTCGGATCGGGGGATGGCCGGGTCACGACGGTGCCAGCCGTTACCGAGCTCGGTGCCGAGCGCTGCGATGATCGGATCCCAGTCCGGGCAGGTGGGGTCCTCGGTGATGATGCTGACCGGATCCTGGTCCTCGGCGCTGGCGATCTGCTCCGGTTTGACGGTGGGGCTGGGGGGCGGCGCCGGCGCGGTAGACGGCGCGGCCTGGTCGGAGTCCCCACGGGAGATCCACAGCACGGCGGTGACGAGCACGATGACCGCGAGCAGGGCGCCGACCATGCGGGGCAGGTGGAGACGTCTCGGCTGAGTCATCTCCACCGACGGTACCTACACTGTGGCGTCCACGCCGACGGCGTCGCTCATCAGGACCTGAAGGTGCTGCCAGTACACCCAGTCGGCGATCGCTCGTCGCTGGTCAGCGGGTTCGGCGGAGATGTGGGCGTTGTACAGCGCGATCTCCTGGGCGTGGACGGCGTAGGCGACGAACGCCTTGAGGTGCGGAACGCTGCGTTGCGGATTGGTGCTCATCAACGGTTTGGCCACTTCAAACCACAGCCGCGCAGTGTCGTCGGCGGGAGCCTCGATGTCGGCGGAGGCAGGAGGAAGCAGATCATTGAGCCCGAAATCGCTGACCGCGCCCAATCGTTGGGCGGCGTCGGGGGCGATGACTTCGAGACGGCTGCGTCCCTGCATTTGGCCCGTCTCGGGAATGTCGTCCTGGGTCAGGACGATCTTGGCGACGCCCGGGTCGAAATTCGAGAACTGTTCTTCGGTGGCGACCACCGCCCGTAGCTGATGGTTGTGGTGATGTGCCCAACCCTGAACGGCGAGAATCGGATAGGTGGCCCACCTGGCGCGTTCGGTGGCGGGGATCGATTCGTCGGCGGTGGCCATCCGCACTTGCTCGGGGAGGTTGACACCGTCGGGGATGTAAGCCAGGCCGTAGCTGTTCGCGACGATGATCGTGCCGTCGGTGGTGACGCCAGTGACCCAGTAGAAGCCGAAGTCCATGACGCCGACGTTGAGTGCCGCCCCGATATGGCGGGCTTGCTGCAGGGGATCGCTGCCGTTGTTCTTGCGGCGTACGGCGCCGGCCGTTGAGGCGGACAGGATCGCGTCGCGTTCGGCACGGGCTGCCGACACCGGAACGGGTGCGGCGGCGGTGCCGCCGACGTTGGACGTCGACATGGGCGCGACGCCGGGCCCGAGGGACGCGGCCGAGGCGCCGCCAGGTGTGGCGGTCGGCGGTGGCGGTCCGGGAGGAGGTGGCGTTGTCGGTGGTGCGAGCGGAACCGGCGGCGCGGCGGGGGGACCACCCGTCGCGGGCGGGCCGACGGGTGCAGCCCCGGCCGAGCCTCCGCCGGACACACCGCCTCCGCCGCCGCCCATGCTCGCACCGCTTGATGCGGCGGGCGGTGGTGCTGCAGCGGGTTGGCTGCTGGGCTGCGGAGCCGGAGCGGGGGACGATGCCGGCGCGGACGAGGCGAGCGGTGGCGGGGCCTGGTTGCTCAGCGGCTGCATCGGGGTGGCGCGAGAGGCTTTCGCTGCCTCGGCCGGCGCCGCGGTGGTCGGCTGACCGGCGGCCGCACCAGCGGGGGATGCGGTGCCCGTTGTCGGCGATCCGGACGCAGAGGACGAGTTGGCCGCAGACGATGCGGATGGCGAACTTGAGCTGCCTGCGGATGGGCTTCCCGCGGATGGGCTGGTGCTGCCGAGCGGACTGGAAGGGGACGAAGGGCTCGAAGGGGAGCCGGGGCCGGCGATGCCACCGGGAGTCCCCGGCGCAAACTGAGACGGATTTGAATGCACAGAAGAGGCGGGTGAGTCGCTCCGCGGCGCTGCCGCCGCATCGCCGAAATTCTCCGGCCCTGCGCCAAACTTCGGCGTTCCTCCAGTAGGTCGCGACGCCGGGGCAGAAGACGCTGAGGAGAAGTTGGCCATCTGGGTGTGCGAATCAAATCGCGGAACAGGGGCGGGGGGCGCTGTCGGGGGTGAAGGAGGGCGAATCGGTGCGGCTGGAGGCTGCCATGCTGCAAATGGAGGCACCTGAGATACCCCGGTTGAGACAAGACCTGTGTTCAGAGCATTCGTGACGATCACCCAGTTCCGAACCATCGCTGCTTTCTCGCCGGCGTCAAGATTAGGATCGCTGCGAACTGCTGCGAACATTGATTGTGCGTTTGCAAGGTTCTGGTTCACTTGCATTTTGACCTGAGCTATGACTCGGGCGACTAATCGGTACCAGGAACCGGCCCTCTCCATGCAATGTCGAAGCGACACCATGTCATCGATGCGCGCCAAGATCGAATCACTTCCAGTATTAGCAGCGCTACCGGACCAGATGCCTGCTTCAAATACTCTGGTGTGCTGATTCAGCCACTGCTCGATCGTCCATTGAAGTTGACTAGCCTTCTCTGCGAATAGATCTGCTCGTTCCTGCAGCTGATCCTCGTCGATATCCGGCCAACCGGAAGGTTCAGTCATATCCTCAATAAACTCGCCTGAGCACCTTTCTATCCCCATCCCTATGCCCCAGACGATCGACAAGCCTCGGTGATCAGAGCCGATGAGGAGCTAGCAGCCATGACCAAGAAGTTATCTGCTGGCGTATAAGTTGGCAGGGCACTTATGTACGCGCGAATGTACTGGGCACTTAAGGTCGCGAAGTCGGATAGCGTGGGATCCCCACTCTCTATGCCCATAATCTGAATGTCGTTGGAGAACTCCTCCATTGACGGACTCACGGCCATCATGACGCCTCGTTGTTCTGCGTTCAGCTGGTCCCTCGGAACGTTGGGATCCAGCGCTTTCCACGAGGAAATATCGTGGTCGAACTGGGTTACGCGGGCTAACCACTGTGAGCAAATTGGATTCTGGGCCGCTAGAAATTGATCAGCTCGAGCGGGATCCTCGAGTGGAGTCTGGCTTAATGGTGGTGCTGCGCGTGCAACAGCCGGGGCCCGTGCACCGGCAGATCCGTGTGCGATGGCATCGCATACGGCGTTCAGGGTGGACGATGCACCGATTGCAGCACGTACGAGGAAATCGTCCTCTGCCGTGTAATTACTGATCGCGTCCGCATAAGCTCGGCTGTATGCGATGAACTGCGAATACAGTTCGCGCATCACACGATGAGGAGTCTCCTTTGCGAGAACCACGGATCGGTCTGCTCCATCGCGGAGCGTAGCGCCGACTGATCCATACTGGCTTCGCATATCAGCGTTCCAATTTGTAGCTGGAATCGCCGGATCCCGATCATCCCAGCCGCTGCTCGCGGCATGAGCGAACGCTGCTGCAATTGGATCCCAACTCTTACATGTCGGGTCGTCAAGAATGATCCCGGCGGGACTTCTGTCGTTGGCACTTGCGATCTGGGGGGCGTCGGCCGTCGGGGTTGGCGGGCGGGATGAATCGGAGCCCCCGCGCAGCACAAGGGTCGTGGCCACAACTGTCACGACGACGATCACAAGCGCAGCCAGTCCGCCCAGCACCCACTTGCCGGTATTGCCCGATGCTCGAGCACCAGTCAGCTGCTGGCCCTGAGGCTGCGTCCCCCAAGGCCCGGCTGGCGGATCGCCCGGCATGGGATGGGACGGCGGCGGGGGCGGTGGCCATTGTCCGGGCGGCGGTGTGCTCACGTGGCCGCCCCCCGTTCGTGCCCGATCATCTCCAACCCCTTCCGGGTCGAAGAAGACCCGCCGTGGAATCATCAGCCGTCGTCCTAATCAGAGTACGAGACACACGGTCAGCTACTGGACGCTGATTCTGGCTCGGGGCACAGTGCGCCGGGAACGCGCTCCGAGGCGAACTCCATGACCCGCTGACGCACCGGACGGCGCCGAGCCCGCGAATCGGATCTTCCTTGAAGGACCTATGCCGGTGATGTTTCAGGAAGGCTCTCGCAGCATTACCCGGCCCAACCTCCGGTGAGCATGACTCGCAATCGGCGGGTTTCACGAGGCCAGTGCTGTGCATCCACAGTCGAACAAACATCAATTGCTTACCCCTCCCAGAGTGCCTGCGACCCAGAAGGGCACGATCGTGAGCGGAATCGTCGCCAGTGACAACACGAGTCCCGTGAAGAACTGCGTGGTCACCCTTAAGCCTCGATCCACCGATGTATCGGCTGGTCGCAGGGTGTCGGAATGAGGAAAGTGCCCTTTGAACTGGGAAGATTGGTGTTCTCTACGCACTAATCAGTCCAGGTCAGAAAGGCACTTCCGGTGAAAGT
>NZ_JBTBFV010000116.1:0-4857 GCF_054786995.1 Mycobacterium sp. ZZG | reverse complement strand
CCTCAACCACCGGTGGCGGACTCCACCCCTCACGGGCAGATTCGTGTCCGCCACTGGGCAGTTCTTACTGGCCACCTACGGGCACTTCTCATGTCCGCCTACGGGCAGTTCCAACTGTCCATTGACATGATACCACTGCGGGTGTCTGCTGCCGCCGAAGTTCGACGCGACCAGAATGACGTCGGAGCCGTCGTGAAAGTAGGTGAGCTGAACGTCGCGCGGCTTACCCGATTTCGCGCCCACGGTGCGCAACGGCGCGTTCACGATCGGTCCCATGTTCACCCGTCCACCAGTGAGGCGGAACAGCAGGGGATCGGTGCGGCGGGCGATATGGCGGGCCATGAACTGGCCGACCTTGGACCGGCCGAACCGGACACCCTGGTGGTAGCCACGCCCACGGCGGCGGTGCGGATCGACGTAGCGCAGCGGCATGCACGCAACCTACCCGGCAACGCCGGCTTCCACCGGTACTGCTCACCTGCCGGGCAGCCACGACGGCCGCCGGCTCGGTAACCGCCGCCGCGTCGAGCGCTCCAGGCGGCTGACTGCGAGCAACGCGACCAGCCCGAGCGCCTGCCGGGCCAGCGCCACCCGGCTGCTGCGCTGCCGCCACGTCGGAGTCCGCCGAGCGGCGCGCAGACCGAGCCGGTACCCGACGCACAACGTCGCTAACAACGATGCCGCCACCAACGAGGCCGCCACCGCCAGCAAGGTCATGGGTGAGAGCCTGCCCGGGTGGTGTCGCAGCGAGATCACGGCGGCGCGTCCATTCGGCACACCGGTCGGCGCGGCGGGTCGCCCGCAACCCGGCAAACCCGGGCGGACTCGGGCTAACGTAATGTACCGCTACATCCGGGGGCATAGAGGACGGTTTTCGAGGTGCAGGGATGACAGAGGTTGTGGGCGGTGCCGACGACGGAGAGTCGGTCGACGAGCACCCCGAGGTTCGGTATCTGCATCCGAGGACCACGACACCGAGAATCCACGGGTACAACGAGCTGCTGTCCCGTCTCGTCGGATTCCGGCTGCAGTCGGTCCAGTTCTTCTCCCGCTACGTTCAATTGAGCTTCGACTCCGCGGAGGCGGCCGACACCCCGGTGCTGACCTGCGAGGTGTTACCGGTGGTGGAGACGCCGGACGGCTCGGTCACCGACCGCCTGCCCGGCTACGCCGACGCGCTGCGATCGCTGATCGGTGGCCCGGTTGTCGAGACCGTCGAGGCGTCCCGTGAAGGGCTCCGCATCCGGTTCGCCGAGGTGACGCTGACGCTGCGGCCCACGGTCGCCGAGCTGCGCGGCCCGGTGATCGCGATGTTGTCCGATTTCCTCGACGGGAGCTCGGAGAGCTGGCGGCCCGGCGGCAACGCGTTCGAATATCTCGGTTAGCTGACAGTCAGCCCTCGTCGGTCCGGTACTCCAGGATCGCGTCGCGGCTCTGCAGGGACTCGCCGGAGATCACCACCAGCTCGGTAGGGGACAGGCGGTAGGTGGTGACACCGTTGCGTGCCTCGAAGCCGACGGCCAGTGGCCGCACGTCGGCGAGCCGCAGTTCGGCACCGTCACGCAGCCGGACGCCCTGGTACTCGTAGGACCCGTCGACGTCCCGGCAGATGACCACGGCGGCGCGCTCGGTGCGCGCGATCGCCGCGGCGCGCTCCCCGGCTTCGCAGCGGGCCGCTGAGTCGACGAACCCGCGTGAATCGATCGCCGGAGCCGGAGTCTGGGATGGGGTCGGCCCGGCGGCGCCCGCCGACGGGCGCGGCGTGGCCTCTGCGGGGCTCGGCGTCGCCGACCCGGGACCGGGAGCCGCAGGTGTCCGCTGAGCGGTCGTATCCGGTTGTGCCGGGATGGCGTGCACTCGAAGCGGCGCGTCGCTGTTGGCGGTCAGCATGACGAACACGACCGCGAGCGTGGCGATCGATGCGACGACGATCGCGATGGCGGAGCTGCGTGCGCTGAACAGCCCCCTTCGGGGCGCGTCCTGTTCGGAGGCGGGGTGGTCGGTTGACGTCGGCATGCCGTGCTCCCTCGTCGCGTGCCGATAGTGCCGGGCCTCAGCAAATCACCGCCAGGTCGGCAGATGCGTGATATCGCTCGGCGTTTCGCCGGCCAGTGCACAGAGTCCGCGTCAGACGAGGACGGTGATCTCGCCGCCGAGCCGGTACCCGTCGGCCAACGGCAAGGTATCACCACTCCAGAACGACCCGGGATCGAACCAGTTCGAGTGCTTCTCGGTGTGCAGCAGGCCCATCTCCTCGTAGGTGATGGCAACCGTCTCGGCGCAGTAGGCGGTTTCCAGCCCGACAGTGGACTGCTCGGCCTTACGGCGCATCGCCGATTCACAAACCTTCTTGTGCACGAACGGGATACCGCGGGTGAAATCGCTCACCACCGGTAACCGGCCACGCATCCAGCGGCCCGTCAACCTGGCCGTCGACGGGAACGGTGTGCCGTCCATCCGCGCGATCACCCGCAGCATGCGGTCCTCCTGCTCCCGGGAGGCGTGCGGGGTGAGCTGACGCAACCAGCAGCGCTGCTGGTAGGAATGCGTCCAGCGTTCGACCGCCTGTCGCAGATCGTTGAGCTGGACGCCGCGGTGGTAAGTGCCGGTCCACAGGTCGAGCAGCTTGTCACCGAGTTCGGCGTGCCAGATCAGCGGAGGCAGATCGTCGATCGCGACGGTCATCCCGACGTGGTTCACCGGGCTGTTGGTCATCGACTGGATGGCCCGGTCAGGACCCGAGCGTCCCCGGAACAACCAGATGTCGCCGGTGCGGGTTTCATCGAGCGCGCGCTCCCGCGACACCGTGCTTGGATTCACCCCCGCAGCTTATGCAGACTGATGGTCATGCGCGGGATCTGGAAGTGGGTGGGACTGGCCGGTGTCGCCGGCGTCGTGGCGGGTGGCGTTCTGGTCGCGCGTGATCAGCGGCGCCGCAACGCCTACACCCCCGACGACATCCGCGCCCGGCTCCATCAGCGGCTCGCCGAAGCCGAACGCACCGAGTAGAGCGAGTGGGATCCGGAGAATCCCTTCAGCTGCGCATCCCGTTGCCCGTCGACGACGATGTCGTCGCAGTCGGTCACCGCGTCGCGCACCGCGCTGCTGACCAGGACTTCGCCGCCTTCGGCCTGAGCCGCCACCCGCGCCGCCATCGCCACGTTGCGGCCGAACAGGTCGTCACCGCGGCGCACCGACTTCCCCGTGTGAATGCCGATCCGGACGCGGATATCGTTGGGCCGCTTGGTCAGTGACTGCTGGATGGCAAGACCGCACCGGACGGCCTGCTCCGGTCGGGCGAATGCGACCATGAACCCGTCGCCTTGACTCTTCACGACGTAACCGTCGTGTGCGTCGACGTGGCGGCGCACCGACTTGTCGTGCTTACCCAGCAACCGCACGAACGCGCGGTCGCCGATGCGCTCGTTGAGCGCGGTCGACTCCTCGATATCGGAGAACATCACTGCGACCCGGCCGTTGGGGGCCAGTCGCGCCAAGTCGGGACGTTCGACCTCGGCC
Organism: Mycobacterium sp. ZZG; assembly: GCF_054786995.1. Taxonomy (NCBI): domain Bacteria; kingdom Bacillati; phylum Actinomycetota; class Actinomycetes; order Mycobacteriales; family Mycobacteriaceae; genus Mycobacterium; species Mycobacterium sp. ZZG. The sequence goes on along the minus strand of NZ_JBTBFV010000116.1, from coordinate 1,338 downwards.
CAGTCGGCGAGTTCCTCGATGGAGGAGCGCACCGCCGCGCCGAGACCGTCGCGACGCAGGATGTTGGCGGTCTGCCACACCGTCTTGACGGCCTTGGTGCCGCCGGTGACCAGCATCTGCCGGGCGTCCAGACGCTTGCGCAACTCCTCGGCTTCCTCGCGCGCGGCGTTGAGGCGCCGGGTCTGCACCAGCAGGGCCACCGCCAGCCCGGCGGCCAGCGCCGCGGCCAGGCACAGCGCGATCAGCGTTCCGGTCACGGCTCCAGTATTGGATGCTGGGGGCGTGACCATCGCCGAGGCCCCCTGTTACGAGAGCCGGTTCGTGCGCGCGAACGATCCCGAGAGGGCCCGCGCGCTGTGGCTGCGTCACACCCTGCTGCTGCCCACCGAGGGGGAACCGGCCGCCGATGTGTGGGTCATGGTCTTCGACCCGGCCGGTCACCGGGCGGTCAAGCAGCAGTTCCCGCTGGAGGAGGCGGTGTTCACCGACGAGTGGACGACGCGGATCGCCTCGGCCTCGCTGGACCAGACCGTTGCCTGCGGTGGGCTGGCTGACGCGCGCTGGGATCTGAGGATCACCGCGAGCGGTCGGCAACCGGTCCGGGTGCTCTCCGATCGTGCTTACCGGGCGCGGTTTCCGACGGCCAAGACGATGGTCCGTGATCCGCTGGCCCGCTTCGACGGGCACGTCGACGTCGCGGGACGCCACGTCGAGGTGGACGGTTGGAGGGGAAGCGTCAACCACAACTGGGGCACCCGGCACACGCCCGCCTACGCGTACGGGCAGGTGTGCGGGTTCGACAACGCCCCGGAGTCGACGCTGGAGATCGTCACCGCGCGGGCGGCGCTGGGTCCCGTCCTGCTGCCGGGGGTGACATTGTTCGTGTTCCGTCATGACGGTCAGCAGTTCGCGGTGCGGTCGATCGTCGGGAGTATGCAGAGCCACGGGCGCTACACGCCGTTCACGTGGACCTTCGGTGCCAGGGTCGGTGAGCAGATGATCGAGGGCGAGATCACCACAGTGCCCACGGATGTCATCGGCCTGACCTACACCGACACCCATGGCGGCGTGAAGTACTGCTACAACTCGGCGATCGCGAGCTGTCGAATGCAGGTGGCGGGTAAGGCTTTCGAGCGCGCCGAGCTGGTCAGCGGGCGCGTGATGTTCGAGATTCTCACCGACGACCGGCTCGACTCGGTGCCGCTGCTGGCCTAGGAGTCTGCTGAATTAGTGGGTTGATGGGGCGGGGCGTCTCAAGCGCTCGTCGGCGCGTGTGTGAAGTCACAGGCAGGCCGACAGATTCGGGATTGCCCCGCCGTTTGGGGCGTGGCAATCCGA